>CAXTRP010000308.1:0-4298 GCA_964246615.1 uncultured Caulobacteraceae bacterium
TCCTTAAACCGGGTGGCGCCTCACCGCCGGCTGGCCAGCCAGATGACGTGACGCGCCCTTCCCCGCGAGCCATGCGAGCGGACCTTGGCTTCGGTAACGGTATAGCCACCTCGGCGCAGGCGCTCGGTGAAGGCTGTGTCCGGGCCTGAGGACCAGACCGCCAGCACCCCGCCGGAGCATAGCGCCTGATGGGCGGCGAGCAGGCCCTGGGCATCGTAAAGGCGGTCGTTGGCGGGGCGGACCAGGCCGCCGGGTCCGTTGTCCACGTCCAGCAGGATGGCGTCATAGGCTCCGTTGGCCTGGGCGCCGTCAGCCTGGGCGATCAGGGCGGCGACATTGGTCTGGTGGACGGCGACGCGGGGGTCGGTCAGGCTCGCGCCGAACAGCTCGGCCAGCGGCCCGCGCGCCCAGGCGACCACCGCGGGGACGATCTCGGCGATGCTGACTTTCGCCTGCGGGCCGAGCCTGGCCAGGGCCGCGCGCAGGGTGAAGCCCATGCCGAGGCCGCCGATCAGCAGGCGCGGCGCGGCGCAGTCCGCCAGCCGCTCGCAGGCCAGCTCCGCCAGGGCCTCTTCCGACCCGCTGCGGCGGCTGTTCATCAGCTCCACGCCGCCGATCATGATGGAGAACTCAGGCCCGCGCTGCATCAGGCGCAGCTGGCCTCCGCCATCGGGCGCCTCGGCCGCGCCGAGCTGCACCCAGGGGATCATGATCGGGGGATCATAGGTGGACGATCACGCCTCCGCCTCGTCCGGCTCGGCCGGCGTGCTCCCGCCATCCAGCACCAGGAAGGCGTCGTGGAAGCGCTTCAGCGCCGCGACCGACGCCTGGACCCGGGCGCCGGCGGCGGGCGGGTCGCCCTGGGCGGTGTTGAGCACGGCCAGGTTGGTGCTGGCCACCGCATCCGCCAGGGCCTTGAGGCAGGCCTTGAGCGCGACGAGGTCGGCCGCCTCATCGTCGGCGGGTTCGTCGTCTTCGGGCTCAAGGAAGTCGGACAGGTCAACCATGGCCAGCTCTCCAGCGGCCCAAGATCGCCGGGCGCGTGGCGTTCTAGCATGTCACGGCCGTCTTACCCCGCGTCGTGCTTGTCCTTACGGCGACGGCCGAGCAGCAGGGCGGCTTCCAGGCGAGCGCGCAGCGCTGCATAATAGGCGTCCAGGAAGGCGCGATCGGTCTCATCTGCGCCCTGACGCCAGCCGATCTTGGTGCGAATGCGCTCGGCGACCGTGCGGATAGAGCGCCGATCCTGGCCGCGCAGCACGCCCTCCAACACCTGCAGCTCGGCCACGCCGTAAGCCTGGAGCTGTGTCGGCTCGAAGGCGAAGCGCGGATCGCGGCGCTGGTCGGTCACCGCCAGCTCGCTGGTCAGCTTGCGGCGGGGCTCGCGCACCACCCAGGTGCCCGCCACCAGATCACCGGCCCTCAGGCGGTCGCGATTGAACAGCGGGAACAGCGCGAACACGCCGGTCCACAGCACCCCCGTCGCAGCGATCAGCGCGTCCACACCGCCGGCGTTGGCGACCAGAAAGGTGAGCGGCAGGAAGACCTCGATCTCGCGCATGGCGTTGCGGGCGAACAGGGCGTCGGCGGTGAGCCGGCCGCCATGGCGCGCGGCCACCCGCAACCCGAACGCCCGCTTGCCCGGCGTCGCCGCCCGCGCCCCGAGTTCGAAAGCCAGGAACCAGCCGTTGCGCAGCACGAAGAAGCCCAACAGCCACAGCACGCCGATAGCCGCCAGCGACGCCCCGTGGCTGATCCTGGCGACCAGCAGACATAGCAGGGTCAGGGCGATCAGCACCCCGACGATCGCCGCCACGTCCACCAAAAAGGCTCCGGCCCGCTCGCTGGCGCTGGCCAGCGTCACGCCGAGATCCACGCCCTCCGGCGTCACCAGCTCCCGGGTGAAGCCGAACGGCGTCAAAGCGGGCTTGCGCCTTGGGGCCTTCTTCACGGCGCACGCCTCCAGGGCGCGTAGAGGTAGGCCAGCCAGACCGCGCCGCTGAGCCCGGCGATGGCGTAGCGGGCGAGGTCGCTGGTGATCAGCTGTCGGCCTATCCCCTCCAGCAGGCCGGCGACCATCAGCATCACCAGCACGCCCGCCATCAAGGTGGCGGCCTGTCGGCCCGCGGCGCCGGCGGCCTCGACCCTTGAGCGATCGCCGGGAAAGGCCAGGGCCCAGCCGATGCGAAAGCCCGCCGCGCCGGCGAGGATGGTGGCGAACAGCTCCGTCACCCCGTGGATCAGCAGCCAGCCGCCCAGCGGGAACAGCAGGCCGTGGCTGGTGTAGAGCGCCAGCATGGCGCCGAGCGTCGCCCCGTTGGTGAAGATGAGCAGCGCCGTCGGCACGCCGAAGGCGAAGCCCAGCGCGAACGCCAGCACCGAAATCTGGGCGTTGTGGGTGAACAGGAAGGCGGCGAACAGCTGCAGCATGTCGCCGTGGCCGTGCTCGTAGAGGATGGCGCGGAGCGCCGCGGTTGTGGCGGTGGGGTCTCGGCCGCCGGCATACTGGCGCGGCACGAAGGCGAAGTACCAGTCGGTATCCACCGCATAGAGCCACATGGCCACCGCGGCTCCCAGCGCCAGCAGGGCTGTAGACAGCAGCGTCTCGCGCCAGAGCGCTCGGGCCGCCGCCGGCCAGTCGCGCATGAAGAACCCTGCGAGGCGGCTGCGCAGGCTCGGCCGCGCGCCGTAGACCAGGAAGTAGGCCCGCGCGCACAGCCCTTCCAGATAGTCGAGCAGGCCGCGATCCAGGCTGGTCTCGCGCGCCACCGAAAGAGCCGACAGCGTGGCGCGGTAGAGCACCGGGATAGCCAGCAGGTCCTCGTCGCTGAGGCGCGAGGCGGGTTCGCGCTCCAGCCGCTTCAGCAGCCGCTCAAGCCTGCGCCAGTCGGCCTCCCGCTCCCGCCGGAAGCGGGCGCTCTTGAGTTCAAGCTCAGCCATGGTGGGCTTCTCCTCCCCTGCCGGGGAGGAGAGAAACGGCGATGCTCGTCACAGGCGGTCCAGGCGCTTGAGGGTCAGATAGCGATCGATGAGCGCGGCCCCGACGGCCGAGGCCGACGCCTCGATCACCTCGGCGCCCAGGCGGCGCAGGCGCGCGATGACCACCTCGCGCTCGCGCAGCAAGGCGTCGGCGGTGACGGCGCGGGAGACGTCGGCGGGGGTGTCCGGCGCAGCCCGGCGCACGGCCTCAAGCTCGGTGTCCTCGAACAGGACGAAAAGCAGCAGGTGGCGGCCGGACAGGCGGTCGGCGGACTCCAGCATCAGCTGCGCGCTGGTGGGGTCGGCTACGTCGGTGAACACCACCACCAGCGCGCGACGGTCGAGCACCGCGCCCACAGCGCTCAGGCCGAGCACGAAGTTGGTCTCCTGCGTGGAGTAGTCCACTGCCGCCGCCATGCGCCGGATCGCGGCGAAGGCGGAGACGCCCGCCACCGGCTTGCCCACCAGCCTGGGGTGCGCGTCGAAGGCCGACAGCCCCACCTTGTCGCCCATCATCAACGCCACGTAGGCGATCAGCAGGGCCGCGTTCAGAGCCCAGTCCAGCTTCGGCGCCCCTGCAACCGGCTCGCCCATCAGCCGGCCGCTGTCGAGCACCAGCATGACGGGGTGGTTGCGCTCCACCCGGAACTCCTTGCTCAGCACCACGCCGTGGCGGGCGGACTGTTTCCAGTCGATGGCGCGCAGGTCCATGCCGGGCTGGTGTTCGCGCAGAGCCTGGAACTCGAAGCCGTCACCGGTGTCGCGGCGGCTCTTCAGGCCGGCGAAGGCGTTGCGGGCGAAGAGCTGCATGGCCTGTTCGCGCACCGCGCCGAGGTCAGGCGTGACGCGAACCACCCGGTCCAGAGCGGCGCTCGCCTGCACGTGCAGCAGGCCGAGCGGCCCGCTCCAGCGCGCCCAGGCCCGCTCCAGCCGCCCCTCGCCCCGCCGAACGGGGATCAGCTGGAACGCCGCGCGGGCGACCGCGTCCGTGGAAACGCCGGCCAAAACGCGCCCGGCGGCCAGGGTAAGCTTGGCGTTGACCTCCAGCGCCGTCGCCACCTCGGTCGGCGGCCGGCTGGCGAAGCGGACGGCAAGCGTCGCCTCGGCCATGCCGCCCGGCGTCGCCAGCTCCTCCGGCGCGTCTACAGCGAAGCTGGCCGACCCCTGGGGCGTCGCCAGCCAGCCGTCCACCCCGAGCAGCCCCGCCACGCCCAGCACCCAGACAGGACCCGCGACCCACAGCGCCGGCGCCACCAGCGCCAGCAGCAGCGCCACCGGCACGCCCGCCGCCAGCAACAGCACAGCGCGGCGGGTCGGAT
>CAXTRP010000309.1:0-261 GCA_964246615.1 uncultured Caulobacteraceae bacterium
TTCGCTTGGAACGCGGCGATGATGCGCCCCGACCGCTTCCGGGCCGTGTTCGGCATGAGCGTGCCGTTCCAGTCGCCGGGCGCACCCAGTTTTCTGGACAGGCTGCGCAAAGCCGGACGCGACGACTTCTACATGTTCGCGCAGATGCGGCCGGAGGCGGATGCGGCGTGGGCCGACGCCGCCGTGACCATCCCCGGCTGCTATTACTGGACTTCCGGCCAGGCGCCGGCGGATGAACGATGGCAGCCGTTCGACGCAGCC
>CAXTRP010000309.1:271-4281 GCA_964246615.1 uncultured Caulobacteraceae bacterium
TGCTGCGCCGGGCTGCTAGGCCGCTGGACACCATCGATCCCGCTTACATCGGTGAGGCGGTCGCCGCCTTTCAGCGAAGCGGCTTCCACGGCCCGCTCAACTACTACCGCGCGATCGACGCCTTCTTCGCGATCGCTTCCGGGCCGTACGCCGGCGCCACGATCCGTCAGCCATCCTGGTTCCTGACCGGCTCTGAGGATGGCCTGCGTTCTTTCCAGCCCGATGAAGCGACGATGCGGCAGGCGCTGCTCGACCTTCGCGGCCTGACGGTGCTTGACGGCGTAGGGCACTGGCCGCAGTTGGAAGCTGCGGAGGTGGTGAGCCGAACGCTTGTCGAGTTCCTGGAGCAGATCGACAAATGAAGCCGAAGCCCTGGTTACGACCTGCGATCTCAAAGTTTCAGTCGTTGCGGGGCTGAGTAAGCCTGTATGGTTGAAGCTTAGCGGCCCTGCTTTAGACGCGTCTGCTATGCAGTTGCAGAAAAGGGGTTGGCTTAACCTTAAGCCTCAGAGATGGGGCGCAAGCTCTCGTGCTCCGCAGCCGCCCGCCGAGTGTCGTATCCTTGGCGAGGCCATGGCGTTGTGTACGCTCTGCTGCCACGAGCCAAGCTCGGCAGCAGAGCGCTCAAAGTACGACATCCACAAGCACAACGGCCGGTCTTACAAGCGGGCGTTCAGACCCGCCGAGTCCAGCCCGCGTCTCGGCCAGTGCTAACCTTTTGAAGTCACCACTGATTGGGACAACTCCCAGCAGTAACCGTGGACTGACGAGGGGGTTTTGGTTCTAACCCATCATAAATGCCTAGCGCGGCAAGGAAGGCGCCTGCCTCGGCTCCTCAATCGACCGGCCGTTGCGTTCTGCCCTGAAGCTCTTGCCCATCTCGTATGCTTGCTTGCGCACACGCATGATGGAGCCCAGCGGTCGGTGGGCCGCCAATCCATGCCAGGGGCTGAACGACATGCCGTCATCGACGGCGGCCGAGCGCGCCTCGCTCCAAGCTGTCTGAGGTTGGATCCGGATCGTGGCCACGGGGATATAGGGGCTCTTGTCCTCGTCCCAGACCTTGGCGGCGTTCTCAACCGGCATGTCGTGCAAATCACTGCAAAGCTGCACCTGGACTTCCCATACGCCGCCGTTCTTCGCGAAGAACTCCGTCACCGCCTCGCGTAGCGCGTTGGGAACTCCGTTGATCTGCAGCGGCGCCTTGGTCAGCGCCTTCAAGTCGGGCGTGGCTGGCGCGACCGCTATTTTCGCGATGTAGTCGCCATATAGAAGCGGTACCTGGCTGTAGAAGGTCTCGCCCAGGATGTGGGTTTCGGGCTGGCCGCCCAAGGTCGCGACCGTGGCGTTGTCGTGGCCAGTCGTCGCTTCAACCAGATGCTGCATCCCGCGCATGGCGGCCGACATCACCTTCTTCACGCCTTCGATCTTGTCGGTGGTGGCTGCGAGAAGCTTCAGGTTGGCGAGGAAGGCCTTGGCGTTCGGAGCACCGAAAGCTGGGCCATTCACCAGCACGAGATCCTGGGTGACGTCGCCCTCCGATCCATGCAGGCGAGCGCCCTCGACGCCGATGATCTTCACGGCCAACCCGCGAGGCGTCGAGACGCTGTCGTCCAGGATATCGCCGGGCAGGGTCGAGAAGCGCATCACGACGGGATAACGACCCGGTTTGGCGAACAAGCCCTGGGCCAGCACGGCCGGCAGGCCCTCGGCGATCTCCAATTCGCCTTCCACCATGCCGTGGCTCTTGGCGTGCACGCTGCGGATGGCGTGGCCGCCGTGGGCCAAGGTGGTTTCACTGATCTTGCGCATGGTGTCGACCAGGGCTTGACCGGTCTCGGCTTCGTCCTTCTCAAGCTCCTCGACTGAGGGATCGTAGCGTAAGGCGAGGGGCGGCTGGTTCAGCACCGGCAAGTCTCCAAGAGGGGGTCAATACGGTCGGCAGAGGGAAGAGCCAACCCGAGAGGCAGCCCGGTTAGGGCTCTCGCCGATATTCTGGTTCTCGGAAATGTCTTATCTTTAGGCTGGCGGCCTCTTGGACGTATGGACTCCTTATTTGGACTTTGAGCTAACGTCATGGCCGATGAGGGCGACGCAAGGGCTCAAGGTCGGGTCGAGCGTCGAGCGTCGAGCGTTTCGCGTACCTCAGGCTCGCGTTCGTCGTGGGCCCCTAAAGCACGATAGGCTGTGGGATCAGTCCCGTAAGCGGTTCGGAAGGCGCGGCTGAAGGGCGCCGGGCCTGCATATCCAACGGTCTCGGCTATGACCTTGAGCGGCACGTCTGTGGTTGCAAGAAGCCGGGCCGCCACTCGCAGGCGGACCTTCTGAACAAAGTCGATCGGCCCCTGCTGAAACGCTCGGGAGAAATGCTCCGCGAACGATGCCCGACCCATGCCGGCATGCGACGCCAGGCTCTCGACGGTGTGCGGTGCAGCCGGCGCCTCGATCACGGCCAGAACCGCGCGCGCAAGACGAGGATGGTGCAGCGCTTCGAACAGGGGTGAGCCGCCCGGGGCGCGAAGGAGATGCTGACGCAGCAGCGTGATCAGACACTGTTTCATCAACGCCTCGGTCATCGCCTGGGTGCCAAGGCTCGGGCTGGCAACCTCAGCACGCATGAGTTCGAACGCAGCGGTAAGCACCGGATGCGTCGAACCGTCCTCGATCATCGGCTCGCGTAGAAGACCGAACAGACCAAGCCCGCTGCCATATGAAGCTGATATCGCGCCGCATACCATCAAGATTTCAGCTTGCCCTGTCCCGGCCGAGAACTTGATTAGCCCGTCGGCAAGCAAGGAGCAGTGGTCCTTCGCCTGTGCGACGTCGGCTGTCAGCTGCGCCTCACCTAGGATGTGCGCTTCACGCGCGGGTACAATGAGGATGCTCTGCGGCCCGAACGGCAGCCACGCACCGCCGCCCACACTTAGGGCGCCCGAGCCCGTGAGAACGCAGTGGACGGTGACCGCCTCGAACGAGGGAAAGGCGAGCCGCCATCCCTGCTGGATTTCACACACGGAAAAGGCGTGAAGCCTGACAGCCAGAGTCGTCAGCAGCCGATCAAGGGTGTCCACCGCCATTCAAGCCTCCAAGGCCCGCATACCAGGATACCTGACCAGGCGTCATATCGATCCAGCGGACGGCTGGGTGGGTGGGTGGGCTGTTACACTCTCAACCTCACGGTGTCCTTGTCTCGCTTAGAGTGGAGACCGCGCCTGCCCAGCTCACAACGCCGGGCAAGGTCGGCGCCCTTATCCTGGAAGGTCTGACGCTGCAGGTGGCTACCGCCTCGTTGCCGCCCATGCACCGTGCGGCTCGGCTCGAATGCCCTCAAGGCCCTGGAGCCATCTCCCTTGCCGACAACCTGCGCAGGTGAGACCTACGACCTCTGTTCACTCAGGAGGAGGTTGGGGGATGGGCGGGATGGTCATGGCGACCACCTCCCCGTCTCTGCGCGTGATGCCGTAGAGGGTGCGTGGCTCCGACCGATCCCAGGCCCAGGCCTGTCCGTCGAGTGGGGCGTCGATGGTGGCGATGTGCTCGAGCGTCGTGCCCTCGCCCGGTTCGCGCAACACGTAGATCTCGGAGCGGTCGTGTCCCGTGACGTAGAGGAGGCCGTCGTCGCCCCAGCTGCCGCCGGAGTCGCTGGTGGGCGCGAAGCGCTCGAGAACGGAGTCGGGGAAGCGGTAGCCGCCGACCTGGCGCCACTCAGGATCGAACTTGACCACCACCGAGTAGCGATGGTCATGGCCAGCCTCGCCGCCCCAGACGTCATAGTTGGCGAATCCCGCCCACCAGTATCCGCCCCGCCGCTCCACCCAGGTAAGCGACCCGATACGCACGCCGAGGGGCACGGAGCGGACGTGCTTCATGGTCGCCGTGTCGAACACCTCGACGGAACTCGCCATGGGCAGCTCAGGGAAGTCCGAGTTGGCGCAGACCAGTTCGGCTCCGTCCACCGTGCAGGAGTTGATGTGGATGATCCGGCGTCTGTCGCCGACCCACTCGCCGAC
>CAXTRP010000310.1:0-4280 GCA_964246615.1 uncultured Caulobacteraceae bacterium
ACCTCGGTGAGCGCGGGGTACATCTTCGCCGGTTAGCGGCATACCCTCAAGACTACCATCGCATCGGCGGCAAAGCGGCGCGGTACGACCGGGAGACGCCTATAGGCTGACCATCGCGTAGGTTTCGTGACGCTGTAGTCTGTCGGCGATCGATCCCGCTCCCCATCGGTTGCGTGCCGACATCACCAGGATGTCCGGTTTGAAGCTCCGTACGAAATCGTCTGCTGTCTTATCGGAGTCGCAGGCGCGTTCATGGACGACCTGCACAGGGAGGTCACGGACCCTGAGGCCTTGTTCCAGGTCGCTCAATGCTTGCGTCGCCGACGTCAGGTAGCTTTGCTTCACGGGCAGAACAAGCACATGCTGGGCTTTTGAAAGCAGCGGCAAGGCTGAGGCGACGGCGCGACAGCAGGCCGCGCTCTGATCCCAGAGGATCAGGGCGCGCTTGAGCGCCAGCCGACAGTCCGAGTGCGTACGGACCAGGACGGCCCGTTGGCTTTTCTTCAGGATAGCTTCCAGCTCCGCGGCCCTGGCGCCATTCTCCGACCGCCCTTGAAGATCGACCATGAGCAGGTCGGCGGCCCAGGCGAAGCCCAGCAGGGCTCGGACCGGTGTGGTGGCCGCCTTGCGCCAGACGACCCCTGCGTGGACCTGGGAAGCCGCCGCCTTGAACCGGTCTCCGTCGGCTTCCATGAGGATACGCACCGCCTCCTCTTCGGCCGCGGTCAGGTCCACCGCCTTCACCGAAGGCGTACTCACGCCAACGAGGCGGGCGCCGAAGGCGTTGGCCATGAACACCGCGTCCCGCGTCAGGCCGTCATCGTCGAGCCTGCCGCCAGCATGAACGAGGATCGAGCTATAGCGTGGAGCGCTGCGGACGATGTTTATCCCCATGGCCTGCCAGACTCCACCCGCGAAGCGGCTGGCTGAACGCGCCTGCCGCTTGAGGTCGCTTTCCGTTTCACTTCATCGACGATATCTCGGCCCCGGCGAAGTCTTCGCCATGAACCGTCAGCACAGCCAAAAGCTCTAGAGGTCAGTCCCAAGCATCCAAACTGTGTTCGCCAAGACGGCCAGCTTGATCGGACCGATAGCCGAAGCGGCTCCAGCGCGCTGATCTAGGCGGCGATCGCAAGGCGATCCGGTTGGCCAAGGTGATGGCTCACCAGAAGGTTCGCCCCACCGTCGAAGATGGGCGGTAGTCCGAAAAGGCCTGCGGCTCCCAGAGCCCGAGAGATCACCCGGTCTTGACCAGCCTCCCGAAGCTGCGCCACGATCGTGCCATCCGGACGAAGTCGAGGCGCGACGCCGTCAACCAACATCGCGAGCCTTTGGTCCGCCAAGGGGCCGCTTACAAACAGGTGGTCGATCGGCTCACCACAGGCATATGGGCCGTCGCCGGATATACACGCCGCGCAATCGAAGCCTAGACGAAAGAGGGCGACGAAATACTCCAGGCTTTGAGGGCCGACGACGGCGATCGTGTCGCTGTCCTTGACCGTTGAGAGCGAAAGCATGCGCTTCGCCTCCCTCATGATCCGGAGATCATCGATCTGATTAAGCACGTGCGTCGCTCTGCGCTACATCTCTAGGTTCCAGTTTTTAGTAGGAAGCACGTAACATCTCCATGTCGATTCGCGTCGTCGCGTATAAAGCAGCATAAAGCCCACGTTCTGGTTCGGTAATAGTGAGCTGCCGCCAGTCCAGCGAAAGTCGCTCGAAGCAGGGATGGCAGTGAACAACCTGCACTGGCTCATCGGCTCGTGTGTGCTAAAGCCTGCGTCCCATCCGGGGGGCGAGCATGCGCTATCTCTATGCGTTGACGATCTACGTACTCGCCGGGTTTGCTGAGATTGCGGGATGTTTCGCGTTCTGGGGATGGCTTCGGCTCGGGCGCTCGCCTTTGTATTTGGCGCCAGGCGCCGCCTCGCTCGTGCTGTTCGCCTATCTGTTGACCCGGATCGACAGTGACAGCGCGGGAAGGGCCTATGCCGCGTATGGCGGCGTCTACATAACGGCCTCTCTTCTTTGGTCCCGCCTTGTTGAGGGGCGAACGCCGGATCGGTGGGAGGTCATCGGCGCTTTGATCTGCCTGATCGGGGCGGGTGTGATCCTGTTCGGTCCTCATGCCGCCCAAAAGATTGCGGATCATGGACAGGTCGCAAAGCCGAACGATCGGCCGTGACGCGCGGCCGCCTGCGGTCTGACGTTTCCTGGCGGGCGCCAAACGTCCCGAGCTGGCCGCTTGAGCGGTCGGCGCCGATGCTGTAGTGCGCGGAACCTAGGTTTACCAAGGACCGGACCATGGCCCAGTCGCCCTCTCCCGCGCATACCCCCTCAGGCGAGCACGCGCCTGCGGAATACCATCGCGGCGAGATGTCGGTGAAGGACCATCGGTCCATGTACATGCGCTTCAATGGCATGATCCACTGGGGCTCGACGCTCGTCGCGGCGCTGGTGGCGTTCCTGGTGCTGTGGCTCTGCGCGCACATTCCCTTCATCGCGGCGGTGATCGTGTCGGCGGTGATCATCGGAGTGGGTGTGTGGATGAACCGCAACACCGGCCACAACGCGGGCTACTGACGACGCTTTTCCGGCTCGGGCTGTAGGCGCGGTAAACCGGCTTTAACCTCGCCGCGCTCTATTACAAGCTCAGTTCCGGCGGGGGTGGCGTTGAGCGAAGTCCTGAATATCGAGGCGGCCTCTGGTTGGGCCGAGGCCCGCTCCCTCATCCTGCTGAACCCCGAACTGCTGTGCGACGACAGCCACCTGCTGCAGGCGCTGGGCCTGCGCCCGCACGCCCAGAACGTGTTGGAGTTCGGGCCGGCGGCGTTGGCCCGCCTGGAAGCCGCCCGTGAGCGCGAAACGACCGCCCGCCAGGAAATCGAGGCCATCGCCAAGGCCAACCATTCCGCCCAGGGCCAGGCCCACGACCTGGTGCTCGATCTGCTGTGCGCCACCAACAGCGCCGATCTCGCCTACCGCCTGCATGAGGGCGCCCAGCGCCGCTTCGGCCTGGAGATGGCCGCCGTCGGCGTCGAGGGCCACGCCCCCGCCGGCTGGCGTTCCCTGCCTGTCGGTCTGGTCGGCTACGTGATCGAGCCGGGCCGCAGCTGCGCAGTCGGTCCCTGCACGGGCGGCGGCGAGATTTTCGGGGAAGCGGCGGAACGGGTGAAGAGCGTGGCGCTCATCCGGCTCTCCCTGTTCGATCCCAAGCGCGCGGGCCTGGTGGCCTTCGGCTCCGCGGACCCTGAGGGCTTCACCTCCGACATGGGCGTGGAGCTGATCGCGTTCGTGGGCCAGGTCGTGGAGCGTCTCGCCGAACGGTGGCCGCCACGGCACTGAGGCCGCGCAAGCCCCCTCAGTCGGCTCCGCCGACAGCTTCCCCCGGGGGCGGGCATCTAAGCTCCGATGCCGAAGTTTCTGATCTTCCTCCCCTGGGGGCGGTCTCTCCGGAGGAGGGGAGGGGGGCGCCGGCCGCCGCGGCGCTGGAGGCTTGGATCGGCTACCTCGCGCACGAGCGCCGGGCGTCGCCGCTGACGCTTGAGGCCTATCGGCAAGACCTCACCGCCTTCTTCGCCTTCCTGCAGGGCCATTTCGGTGCACCGCCCACCTCCACGACTCTGGCGGAGGTCTCCGCTGCGGACCTGCGCGCCTATATGGCGGCCCGCAGGAGCGGCGAGCGGCCGCTGACGCCGCGCTCGCTCAGCCGGCGGCTGTCGGCGATCCGCAGCTTCTACCGCTTCGCCGACCGACGGCTCGGGATCGTCAACGCCGGGGCGCCCTTGATGCGCGGACCTCGCCTGAAGCCCACTGCGCCACGCCCCGTCACCGAGGACCAGGCCCGCGGCCTGATCACCGAGGCCGAGGACGACCCGGACCGGGAGCCCTGGGAGACCGCTCGGGACGCCGCCCTGCTGACGCTCCTCTACGGCTGCGGCCTGCGCATCTCCGAAGCCCTGTCGCTCACCCGCGCCGACGCGCCGCTGCCCGACGTGCTGCGCATCACCGGCAAGGGGGGCAAGACGCGGTTATGCCCGGTGCTGCCGGCGGTGGTGCAGGCCACGGACGCCTACCTCGCCGAGCTTCCTTTCGGTTTGGCGCCCGCCGACGCTCTGTTCCGCGGCAAGCGGAACGGACCCCTCGGCGCCCGCTACGCCCAGGCGCTGATGGCCAGGCTGCGCGGTCGCCTGGGCTTGCCGGACAGCGCAACGCCCCATGCGCTACGCCACAGCTTCGCCACCCATATCCTGGGCAACGGCGGCGACCTGCGCACGATA
>CAXTRP010000311.1:0-4276 GCA_964246615.1 uncultured Caulobacteraceae bacterium
CCGCATGATCGCGGCCGGCGGCCGGGACGCCTTCTACGAGGGCCCGATCGCCCGCGCCATCGACGCCTACTTCAAGCGCATCGGCGGCTGGCTTTCCTACGACGACCTGAAGCGCCAGCACGCCGAGTGGAACACCCCTCTGGTGACCCGCTATCGCGGCGTCGACGTCTACGGCATGGCGGCGAACACGCAAGGCGCCGCCACCCTTCAGATGCTGAACATGGTCGAGACCTTCGACATGCGGCGAGCAGGGTTCCAGTCGCCCCTGTCCATCCACCTGCAGGCGGAGGCCAAGCGCCTCGCCTACGAGGATCGCGCCCGCTACTACGCCGACCCCGACTTCAGCCGTGTGCCGTTCGAGTGGCTGACGTCGAAGGCTTACGCCGCCGAGCGCGCCAAGCTGATCCGTCCCGACCGCATCCTCACCCCCGTCCATCCCGGCCAGGCGCCCAGCCATGGCGACACCACCTATTTCACGACGTCGGACGCCGACGGCATGATGGTGTCGATGATCCAGTCCAACTTCCGCGGTATGGGCTCCGGCCTGGTGTCGGACGCGCCGGGCGGCCATGCCGACTGGAAGACGCTTGGCTTCATGTTCCAGGATCGGGGCGAGCTGTTCTCGCTGCAACCCGGTCACCCGAACCTCTATGCGCCCGGCAAGCGGCCGTTCCAGACCATCATCCCGGGCTTCGCTACCCGGGACGGGGCGCCCTGGATGAGCTTCGGGGTCATGGGCGGCGACATGCAGCCGATGGGCCAGACCCAGATCATCGTCAACCGGGTGGACTATGGCCTCGACATCCAGGCCGCCGGCGACAGTCCGCGCTGGCACCACGAGGGCTCCTCCCAGTCGATGGGCGAGGACCTGCCCCACCTCGGCCGGCTCGGCGTGCTGCGGCTGGAGGCCGGCGTGCCGGCGGCGACGCGCGCGGCCCTGATCGCCATGGGCTGGCCCATGGGGGAGTCCGACGGCGGCTTCGGCCGCTACGAGTGCATCGAGCATCGGATGAACGGCGCGGACCGGGTATGGTCCGCCGCCAGCGAGATGCGCGCCGACGGCTGCGCCCTGGCCTACTGATCGCCGCATCGAGGGGAACGCAGGTCCCCGTCGCAAGCGGGAACATGAGCCGACCCGGCGCGCCAGCGAGATGCTGGATCAGACGGGCGGCGAACGCCTGTAGGCGTCCGCACGCCGATCCGGGCATGTGGCTGGATCGACGCCGCCGGCGCTATGACGCAGGCGACCCACTCGGGGCGGACGTCACCATCAGCACGGCAAGCGTCAGCACCATCACGCCGGTTCGGATGGTCGGCTCCGGCGCGGGCGCGAAGAAGGGGGAGTGGTTGACTGGGACCGGCAAGCCCCGAGCCCGATAGTCGGCGATGAACGCGGGGTCCAGACCGCCGACACCGAAGTAGACCGACGGGACGCCGGCGTCGACATAGACGGAATAGTCCTCGCTCGCCGCGCCGCCCGGGAGATAGGCCGGCACGAAGTTCGCCTTCTCGCCGAAGGCGGCCTGCATCATCGACGCCGCCTGTGCGCTGAGCGTGCTGTCGTTGCGCACCGCCGCCGTGCCGTGCAGGTAGGTGATCGTGGGGGCGGGCGCCCCGGCCATGGCGGCTGCGGCGTTTGCGGTGGTCTCCACGCCGTTGATCAGCAGCTTGCGGACCTCAGGGGTGTAGGACCGCAGGGTAAGCTTCAGCTCCGCCTTGTCCGGGATGATGTTGTCCACCGTGCCGGCCTGAAAGCTGCCGACCGTCACCACTCCAAAGGCCTGAGGGTCCTTCTCCCGGCTGATCACCGTCTGGACGTCGGAGACGAAGTGGGCGCCCATGGCGATGGGATCGATGGTCTTGTCCGGCATGGAGCCGTGGCCGCCCCGACCGTTAAACACGATGTCGAGCGCGTCCGAGGCCGAGGACATGGTCCCGTCCTTGATGGTGACCAAGCCGGCGGGCTCCGGCCCCACGTGCGCGGCGAAGCCGTAATCGGGCTTGGGCAGGCGGGTGAACAAGCCGTCGTCAAGCATGGCCTTGGCCCCGCTCACCGTCTCGGCGGGCTGGCCGATGAACATCAGCGTGCCATGCCACTGGTCCTTCATGGCCAGGAGCGCCTCGGCCGTACCCACCCACCAGGCCATGTGGGCGTCGTGCCCACAGCTGTGGGCCACGAAGGTGGTGGCGCCGGGCATCATGATCCTGGGCTTTCGGTCGCCCTTCTGGTCAGGCGTCAGGACGATTCCAGGTCGCTCGGTCCAGGTCGCCTGCACACGGCTGGCGTAGGGAAGGCCGGTCTTCTCCTCCATGGGCAGGGCGTCGAGTTCGGTGCGGACCAGGACCGTTGGGCCTGCACCGTTGCGGTAGAGGGCCACCACTCCGGTGCCGCCCACGTGCTCGATGACCTGGAAGCCGAGCGCGCGCATCCGGGCCGCCAGCAGGGCGCTGGTCCGGGCTTCCTGGAAGGCGAGCTCGGGATGAGCGTGGATGTCCTTGTAGAGGGCGTCGAGCTCCGGATAGTCCTTGTCGAGCACCACGTTTATCCGCTGCTTGGCGGCGGCGACGTCGAACCGCTCGGCCGCACGGCTTGCGCTTGGCGCGATCGCGGCTCCGATCAGGATCAGGGCGCCGAGCGGGGCGGCCGCCAGCTTCGGGATGCAGGCCATCATCCGCACGCATGATCCTCCGTCTTGGGCCGAGCCGGGCATCCCAGCTGCATGTCGCCGTCCGTTTTCCGCTCCAGCGACGCGAGGGGCCAGCGGATAAGAAGACGCAGAGGCGGCAAGCCGTCGAAAGCGCCGGGCGAGCGCCGTTCTGCAGCGGTGGCGAGGCGGCGTCGGCTGCAGATGGAGAAGTTGTAATTCGCTACGACGCGCCGCAACCTCGTAAGGCTCAGCTCACAGGCCGAAGACGATGACGTGGGCGGTCGATCACATGGAGCCTCGATGACGCTTGCTCGAACCGTGTCGCGCCTGCTGGCCTCCGCCTCGCTGCTGGTCGGATACAGCGCCCACGCCGCCCTGCCGCGCTTTCCTCAGGCCTATGGAAACAGGATCGTTTTCGTGGCGGACGGCAACCTCTGGTCCGCGCCGAGGGCCGGCGGCACGGCCGTCCGGCTGACCAGCGCGTCTGGCCAGGACATGTTCCCGCGCGCCTCTCCGGACGGCCGCTGGATCGCCTACACGGAGGCGAACCGCGCAGGCACCAACATCTGGGTCATTCCGGCCAGTGGCGGCCAGGCCCGCCGGCTGACCTTCGAGCCGACGACGGAATACGGGACCGGCGGCAGGCACGGTCCGGACAGCATGGTGGTGACCTGGACGCCGGATTCCCAGTCGGTCGTCTATATGACCAAGAAAAACCAGTGGAACGACTGGATACAGCAGCTCTATGCCGTCCCCGTCGCAGGCGGCCCCTCGCATCCGCTGCCGATCGACAGCGCGGTGGGCCTGGCGACCTACGGGCCGGACGGCCACACCATCGCCTACAACCGCATCTTCCGCAACTTCCGCACCTGGAAGCGGTACAACGGCGGCCTGGCCCAGCAGGTCTTCACCTACGACCTGAACAGCCGCAAGCTGGAGCAGATAACCGACTGGTCGGGCACCAACACCTCGCCCATGTGGTACGGCCGTCGCATCTACTTCCTGTCTGACCGAGACGCCAACCGGCGCGCCAACATCTGGGTCTATGACCAGGACACCAAGGTGACGCGCGAGGTCACCCACTTCGTCGACTACGACATCGATTTCCCGGCGCTCGGCTCCGACGCCATCGCCTTCCAGCAGGGCGGCAAGCTCTATCGCCTCGACTTGCCGAGCGAGACCTTGGCGGAAGTGCCCGTGGCCGTGCCGGACGACAACGCCCGCACCCGCGCCCGCATCGACGAGGTGAAGGACGAGGTCCGCGACCAGGACACCGCGGGTCAGGTGGACTACGCGCTTGCGCCCAATGGGAAGCGCACCCTGTTCTCCGCCCGGGGCGACATCTTCAGCGTGCCGACCGAGCACGGCGCCACCCGCGACCTGACCGGCACGCCCGGGTTGGACGAGGACCATCCCGCCTTCTCGCCGGACGGCCGGCTGGTCGCCTACACCACCGACGCCGGCGGCGGTCAGCAGATCGCCGTGCGCCCGGCCGAAGGCGGGCCGGAGCGGGTGCTGACCAGCTTCAAGACCGGCTACTTCTACGGGCCGGTCTTTTCGCCTGACGGCCGCATGCTGAGCTTCAGCGACGCCGAGCACCGGCTCTGGCTGCTTCCGGTGGCGGGAGG
>CAXTRP010000312.1:0-803 GCA_964246615.1 uncultured Caulobacteraceae bacterium
CACAGCTCGATGAAGTGCGCCCCCTTCTGCGCGCTTTCGCTGAACAGGATGCCGTTGTTTGCGACGATGCCGACGGGGTAGCCCCAGATGCGTGCGAAGCCGGTCACGAGCGTCGGGCCGTACAGGCGCTTGAACTCGTCCAGCTCGGACCCGTCCACGATCCGCGCGATCAGGGCGCTCAGCACGTCGTCGCTCCCCCTGCCCTCGATCTCGGCGGCGGGCCAGAGCAGGATGCGGTGGCGCAGACACGGCAGGGCCAGGGCCTTGACGTCGTCGGGGATGACGTAGTCGCGCCCTTCGAGGGCCGCCCGAGCCCGGGACGCCACCGCCAGGTGAACCCCGGCCCGCGGCGACGCGCCGGCCTGGATATCGGGGCTCTCCCGGGTGGCGCGCACCAGGGCGACGACGTAGGCCGAGACCTCTGGTCCCAGCCGCACGCCGCGCACGACGGCTGCGGCCTCCTCCAGTCCGGATGCGCCGATCACCGGCGCCACCCCCATGGCGGCGGGGTCGGGCTGGACTGCGCGCAGGCCAAAGGCCCCGACGATATCGCGCTCCTCCTCGGCGCTTGGGTAGCTAAGCACCTGCTTGAACAGGAAGCGGTCCAGCTGGGCTTCGGGGAGCGGGTAGACGCCCTGCTGCTCGATGGGGTTCTGGGTGGCCACCACCATGAAGCGCGGGCTCAGCGCCTCGGGCCGGCCATCCAGGGTGACGCGCCGCTCCTGCATGGCCTCGAGCAAGGCGGCCTGGGTCTTGGGCGGTGTGCGGTTGATCTCGTCGGCCAACAGCAGGTCGCAGAAGAT
>CAXTRP010000312.1:813-4270 GCA_964246615.1 uncultured Caulobacteraceae bacterium
CGCAGCGTGAAGGCGCTGGTCTGGAAATTGAACACGTTGGCGCCCAGAACGTCGCCCGGCATCAGGTCCGGGGTGAACTGGATGCGGCCGAAGTCGAGCTCCAGCGTGCGCGCGAAACACTGGGCCAAGAAGGTCTTGGCCAATCCCGGCGGCCCCTCCAGCAGGATATGGCCTTCGGACAGGAGCGCGGTGAGCATCAGCTCCACGGTCTCGGCCTGGCCGACCACGGCCTTGGCCACCTCTGTGCGGATGCGCTGGCCGAGGGTGGCGATGTCAGTGACGTTCACCCAGTATCTCCATCTGGCGTTGGTGCAGCCGACGCGCGGCGCGCAGCATGGCGGGAGCGTCCCGCGCGTCGCCGGCTTCGACGGCGAGGGTCGAGAACGGCGGCTCGCCCGCAGGCGTCAGCCGATCCAGGGCGCCGTCCAGCCGGCCCTCGCCAGGGTCGGCGGCGGCGCGGGACAGCACCCGCCTGGCGAGGACGCGGCGGACGAGGACAGCGTAGCGGCGGCCCATCTTGGGCTCTCGCCGGGCGAGGCTGATAAGCATGGCGGTGTTGTCGAGCAGGGCGGTCTTGCCGAGCGCGAGTGCGCGGGCCTGGGGCCGCGCCGGCCCGAAACGCGCCGCCGCATGCCACCCCATGAGCACCGCCGCAGCCAGTGCGCAGAGGCTCGCCCCCAGGAACGGTGGAGCCAGCGCCAGCCCCAGCAGCGAGCGCGCCCGCGCAAAGCCGTTAAGCGTGACGTCGAACACCACAGGTCCCTGACCGCCCCGCACCATATCGATGACGGCCAGCGCGGTGCGCGCGCCCTCCAGGGACGCAAGCCCCTGGTTATCCACGAGATCCGGGTCGGAAAGCACGAAAGCGCCCTGGGCCAGCTGCACCAGGACGGGCTGCCCGGCGTCGTCGCTCAGAAGCGTCCGGGCGCCGGGCGCGACCAGGGTCTGCAGCGACTGCAACCGGCCCGTCCTCAAGCCGCCCACACGGACCACATCGCCGCGGATGGCAGGCGTCCGCGCGCCCGCCGGGGCGTCACGACGGTTCAGACCCGTGACGCCGCGCGGCTGCACCGTCGCAACCGCCAGGAGCGCCGGGACCAGACCCACGCGCCGAGCCCAGCCGAGATGGTCGGGGTCGGGCGTGTAGACCCACTTGGGCAGGATCACCAGAGTGCGCCGCCGACCGGCGCGGAGAGCGGCGGTCAGCTTCGCAGCGGTCGTGTCGGCCGGCGGCGTGAAGATCACCACCCCGCCCGCTCCGTGCAGCGGCGGGAGCTGGCCACGGCTGACCACCACCGGCACGCCCTCCGCCTCCAGCAGGCGCACAAGCCCTGCATAGCCCACCGCCGAGCGGGACAGCGCGTTCTCGCCCCCCTGGCTGCGGGCGCGCAGCGCCGGAGCGTAAGCGGTGAGAACGCCCAGGCTCACGAAGGCGGTCAGCCCGACGAGCAGCAGGATCAGCACCGTGCGCGGCGAGAACGCGGCCGGCAGGCCCGGCGCCGATTGCGGAGGCGGCGCCTCGCTCAAGCGGCGGTCGCCACGGCGGCGTTGGTCCAAGCCTCCGGCCGCACCAGCGCGCCATAGGCTTCACGGCAGGCGCGCCAAGCCTCGGCGTCGATCGGTCGAGCGCCGAACAGGGCGCGCTCCACCACCTGGGCGATCAGGGCGAAGGCGGAACGGGGCTCGGGCGGCAGGTCAGGCAGGGCGGCGATGTCGCGGCTGGTGAAGGAGGGGCGGATGCGCCCAGGCCGACCGTTCTCCACGTCCGCAACGCCACGCAGCAGCAGCATGTGGGCGGCTTCGGCGTACAGCCCGTCGGCCGCCAGCCGGTCGGCTTCGGCCAGACGAGCGGCGGCCCGAGCGGCGGCGTCGGAGGCGCTGGCGCCAAGGCCATGCAGGGTGAGGAGCGGCGTAGCCTTGACCGGGCCCGGCGTGATCAGGAACTGGCGCACTACGGCGACCACCACAGCGACCGCCCCGAGCGCCAGCACCACCCAGAGGCCGATGCGAACCATCGGCGCCGCCACTCGAAGAGCGTGGCCGATCACCCTTATCACGGCCACCAGCCAGGACGGCGGCGGCGCGGGCTTGGGCGCGCCGGACCAGGCGAACTGGAAGGACCGATCGGCGAGCAGGCGGGCGTGGGCGACCGCGATCGCGTCGCCGGACGTCGCACCCCCGCTCCCCGCCATGGTCCCCGTCCGCCGCCAGCCCGCTTCCCGTCTACCTGCAGAGTTGTAAAGCGTCCATTTCGCCCAGCCTGGCTTGGCGCCGCAGCCAGGCGCCATCGCCGCCATGACGAAAAGCGTTGGCCAGGGCCGGCGCGATATGGCCTCTGCCGATAATGGCGCGTGAGACGGTCTATATCCTGCAGAGCTACGTCGCCGGTCGCGGCAAGGGGCTGAAGGCGGAGCCGCAGGTCGGCTGCAAGACCGCCGAGGAGGCGCGCCGCAAAGCCGAGCGCCTGGCGCCGTTGCGCCTTGGCGTCGTCGCCTTCGCCGCCACCGCCGACGTGGAGATGGGCGACTACGACGAGAACCCGGTGATCCTGTTCAAGTCAGGCCAACTGCCGCCGCCCTGGAACGAAGATTGAGCCGGCAGGAGCCGAAAGCCAAGCGGCGCGACAGACGCCGCCAAGGCGACGGTCGCCCCAGCGCTGCAGCGACGCTGGTCGGACCGGCCTGGCGGTCGCGCTAGGCGGCCGCCTGGATCGGTTCCTCGGCGTTGGTTACGCAATTGCGGCCGGCGTGCTTGGAGGCGTACAGCGCCGTGTCCGCCCGCTCCACAAAGGCCGTCATGCTTTCGCCGCGGCGCCGCTCGGCCACCCCGGCGGAGACGGTCACCGCGCCCAGGTCCTCGTCGGTGGATCGCCGCTTGAGCCCCCGCGAGGAGATCTCCAGCCGGATGGCTTCGAGCACCGGCATGGCCGCCGCCGCGCCTTCTCCCGGCAACACCAGGGCGAACTCCTCGCCGCCATAGCGGGCGGGCAGGCGCGGCTGGTCACCATTCTTGCGGATGATGCTGGCGACGAAGCGGATGACCTGGTCGCCCGTCTGGTGGCCCCAGGTGTCGTTGAAACGCTTGAAATGATCGATGTCGAGCACCGCCAGGGTCAGCGGCATCCCCGTGGCGTCCGCCTCCGCGCAGGCCCGCGCCAAGCCCACATCGAAGGCCTTGCGGTTGGGCAGGTTGCTGAGCCCGTCGGTCATGGCGTCGCGGCGTGCGCTCTCCAGGTGTTCGCGCAGGCGGTGGACTTCGTCGGTGGAGGTGCTGAGGCGCTGCTCCAACGTGTCGTTTTCGCGCTGAACGCGCCGGGTCGCCGCGGCGAGGGTGTCGATCATCGACTTCACGTTGGCGGGCGGCTGATCTGAGGCCATGTCGCGCGATGCGCCCGCCAGGGTGCGGCCATAGTCGGCGGTGCTCTTCTGGGCCGAGGTGATAGCCTGCGCCACCTGGG
>CAXTRP010000313.1:0-4268 GCA_964246615.1 uncultured Caulobacteraceae bacterium
GGGGGCCGACGAGTACATCATGAAAACTTTCTACGGCGACAACTTCGCCTGCAAGTTCAGCCAGGCGGGCCTCCTGTGAGCCCTGCCGACCTCGACTTCCTCGAGCACATGGCGCAGAGCCGCTGTGGCTTGAGCCTGCGCGGGGACAAGGCCTACTTCGCCGAGAGTCGGCTCGGAGGCCTCGCTCGTCGCGAGGGACTGCCGTCGGTCGCCGCTTTGCTCGATCGACTGCGCCAGGAGCCTGACGGCAAGCTGGCCAGCGCCGCCGCCGAGGCCCTGGCGGTCACCGACACCGCCTTCTTTCGTGACGGCGCGGCGTTCGAGCGACTTAGGGGAGAGGTGCTGCCTCTGCTCGCCGGCGCCAACGCCGAACGGGTGGTGCAGGTCTGGTGCGCCGGCTGTTCCACCGGCCAGGAGGCCTATTCGCTGGCCATGCTGGCGGAAGAGCACGACCCTCCGCTGCACCTGGAGATCATCGCCACCGACTTGTCCGAGCGCGTGCTGGAAAAGGCGCACTCGGGCCTCTACACCCAGTTCGAGGTGCAGCGCGGGCTGCCGATCCGGTTGCTGCTCAAGTACTTCGAGAAGGCGGGTGAGATGTGGGCCGTCAGCCCGCGCCTGCGCTCGGTCATCCGCTGGCGGCGGCTGAACCTGATCGACGAGCGACGCAGCGTACGCAAGTTCGACCTGATCCTTTGCCGCAACGTCTTGAGCTACTTCGAGCCTGACGTACGCGCCCGGGTGCTGACCCAGTTCGCCCCCGTCCTGGCGCCTGGCGGGTATCTCGTGCTCGGGGCTGGCGAGGCTGGACCCGATGGGCTTGAGCCTGTCGGGGACGGGGTGTTCCGCCAGCCTGATACGGCGGAGCGCGCTGCGGCCTAGCCTCTTGATTGGGAGGGGCGGCGCTTGACAGTCGAGCGCGCTGTCGCCCCCTAGTCGCATGGCGCGACCGGCAGGGGTGAGTTTCGGCAAGGACCTGGGCTGGCGGCTGGAAGCCTTGGCCTACGACCTTCTGAGTCTGGTGCTGAGGCCCTGGCCGATCTCCTGGGTCTCCGGCGCCGGCGGCCGGTTGCTGCGGCTGATCGGCCCGCTCACGGGCGTTCACAGGCTGGCGGAACGCAACCTGCGCCTGGCCTTTCCCGACCTCTCGGACGTCGAGCGCAACCGCCTGCTTGTCGAGCAGTGGGACAACCTCGGCCGATCCTTCTTCGAATTCCCGCTCATGGACCGCCTCACCCCGGCGCGGGGCCGCGTGGAGGTGCAGGGCATGGACCGCCTGCAGGCGCTAGCTCGGGCGGGACGGGGCGTCGTGCTGATCTCCGGCCATTTCGCCAACTTCGAGGTCATGGCGGCGGTGATCGTGGCCAGCGGCCTGGACTGCCGCGTCACCTACAGGGCCGCCAACAACCCCTATTTCGACCGGCGCGTCATCGCAGGTCGCGCCCGCTACGGGGTGAAACTGTTTGCTCCCAAGGGAGGCGCAGGCTCAAGGGACCTGCTGAAAACGCTCCAGGACGGCCAATCGGTGGCCTTCCTGAACGACCAGAAGTTCAACGGCGGGGTGGCCGCGCCGTTCTTCGGCCATGTCGCCCACACGGCGGGAGCGCCTACGCGCGTCGCCATCCGCTTCGGCGGCGCGCTACAGCCGCTGTCTGTCCAGCGCCTGCCAAAAGCACGCTTTCGGGTCGTCGTGCATGCGCCGATCCCGATCGAAGACACCGGCGACCGGGAGCGCGACGTGGAGGCCGGCGTGCGCAAGGTCAACGCCTTCGTCGAAGACCGCGTGCGCGAACGCCCCGGCGAATGGTTCTGGGTGCACAAGCGCTGGCCCAACGCGGCCTACGAGGCGCTGGCCGCGCGAGAGCCGTAGCGACGGACCGCTCCCCGTGACGATGAGGGCCTCACCGCGCTCCGCGATCCCAGTTCCCCTCTACGATGGCGCCCCGGTCTGTCAGCCGGCGTAGCCGTCCGGCATCTCATCCTCGGCGAACAGCTCTTCCTTGGACACCGGGGTGTCTTCCACCTGGGCCCGGCTCAGGATCAGGTCGACCACCTTCTCCTCGTAGATCGGCGCGCGTAGCTGGGCGGAGGCCTGCGGATTGTTGCGGAAGAAGTCGAAGGCCTGCTGCTGCTGCTCGCTCGGGTAGCGCCTGATCTCAGCGATCAGCGCCTGCTGCATCTCCTGTTCGGAAACCTCGACATTGTTGCGCTGGCCGATCTCAGCGAGCACAAGGCCCAGGCGCACGCGCCGCTCGGCGATCTTGCGGTATTCGGCGCGCAGCTGCTCCTCGGGCTTCTCCTTGTCCTCGTCGGACAGCTCGCCCGACGTTCGCTCGGCCTCCACCTGCGACCAGATGGCGGAGAACTCGTTTTCCACCATGCCGGGGGGCAGGTCGAAGTCGTGCTTCTCGTCCAGCACGTCGAGCAGGGCGCGCTTGGCCTTGAAGCGACTGGCCTGGCTGTACTGCTGGGCGCTCTGGTTGCGGACGGCCTCTTTCAGCGCCTCAAGCGTGTCGAAGCCGATGCGCTTGGCGAAGTCGTCATCGAAGGCGGCTTCGGTCTTCGGCGCGCGCAACTCCTTGACGGTGGTCTCGAACTCCGCCGCCTTGCCGCGAAGCGCCTCCGAGCCATAGTCCTCGGGGAAAGTCACCTTGATGGTCACCACGTCGCCGGCGTGGGCGCCCTTCAGCTGCTCCTCGAACCCCGGGATGAAGCGGTTGGAGCCGATGGTGATCTCGCTGGCCTCGGCCGAGCCGCCCTCGAACGCCTCGCCGTCGATGCGGCCCACGAAGTCGGCCACCACCATGTCGCCGTCCTCCGCCTCCGCGCCTTCCGCCTTGGGCTCGTAGCTGCGGTTAGACTCCGAAATGGACTTGAGCTGCTCCTCGATCTCCTTCTCGGAGACCTCGTGCACGGGCCGCTTCAGCGAGAGGGTGCTCACGTCCACCGGCTCGAAGTCCGGCATGACCTGCACGGCGAGGTCGAAGGCGAGGTCGGCCTGGCCCGCCAGCACCTTTTCGATGGTCGTCTCGTCCAGCTTCAGGTCGGGCGAGGCGGCGACGCGCACCTTGGCCTCTTCCAGGGCCTGCTGCTGGCCGGTATTTAGGGTCTCCTGGACGATCTCGCCCATGAGCGACTTGCCATACATGCGTTTGACGTGGGCGGTGGGCACCTTGCCGGGACGGAAGCCTTTGATGTTCATGCGTGGGCGGATTTCGGCGATCTTGGCCTCGAGCTTGTCGGCCAGGTCCTGCATGGGCACGGTGACGCCGTAGACGCGGCTCAGGCCCTCGCCGGACTTCTGGGTGATCTGCATCGCCATGATCGGTCTTCCGCCCAGTCCCGCCGACGTCGCCCGCGAGATCGTAAAATGGATACGCCGCCCGGAGCCGGGGCCCAGGACGGCGAAGAGACGCGCTTGTACGTGAGCGTCCTCGCGCCGTCAAAGCCGCTAAGCTATGCGGCTTGTGAAGACGACCCTGGTGCGGACGAGAGGACTCGAACCTCCACGCCTCGCGGCGCTGGAACCTAAATCCAGTGCGTCTACCATTCCGCCACGTCCGCCAGGGCGCACCAGCCTCTAGCGGAGGCGGACCATGGACGCCAGTGGCGGCGCGCCCGAACCATTCGGGTCGGAGCCGCGCCGATCAGAAGACGCCGGGCAGCAGCCGGAAGCGGGTGTGCGCCGCAAAGTCGGCATAGGCCGGGTCGCGGCCGAGCAACCGTTCCTCGGCCTGGATGCGGGCGATCTGGATAGCGAAGCTCAGACCGTACACGACGAGGTTCCACACGTTGGGCGTGAGCAGCAGGAAACCAATGTGGACGGTCACGTAGCCGAGATACATCGGGTGACGCACGAGCCGGTAAGGACCGGTCGCCTTGACCCCGCGGTTGGCGGGGATGATGCCGAAGCTGCGGCGCAGCGTCAGCTTCGCCCAGAGCTGTAGCGACAGGCCGGCCATCAGCAGGGCGACGCCGGAGCCCACGGGCACAAGCGAATGGCCGTTCGCCGATGCGCGCGCCAGAAGCGGACCTGCCGTCGCTGCAAAGGCCAGGCCCCAGTCGCGGGCGCTGTGGGTGACGTTGAGGCTGGGCCGCCGGATCAGGATGAACAGCACGACCAGCGCTTCCGACACCACCATGATGGCGTTGAACCAGCGCCCCTGATCGATCACGGCATGATAGTTGCGCACCGCGAAGCTTGCGAAGAGGCCCAGCACCGCCAGCCGTTCCAGCAGGTCCAAGCCTCGCGCCGCAGACCACGGTGG
>CAXTRP010000314.1:0-4267 GCA_964246615.1 uncultured Caulobacteraceae bacterium
AGCGCTCGCTCGAGCCGGGGCAGGGCCTGCGCCACCCGAGGATCGCCCGAGCCCTGCAGCCGCTCGGCCACCACCTGGGCGCTGGTGAGCATGTTTCTGAGGTCGTGGTTGATCTTGGCCACCGCCTCGCCCAGCGCTGCGAGGCGCGAGCGGGACTGGAGCGCGGTGCGCAGGTCGTCCTGCATGCGCCCCAGTTCCTCCTCGGCCCGTCCCACTTCGTCACGACGGCCCGAGAGCTTGAGCCTGGCCGCCGGGTCTTCCGGCGCGACGCGAAACCGCTCCATGGATTCGGTGATGCGCTGCATGGGCCGCACCAGGAAGGCGTTCAGCGCCAGATAGACGATCAGCCCCGCGACGATCGAGATGGCGACGGACGCCGCCAGCAGGCGGTCCATGTAAGCGATCAGGTCGCGCTTCAGCGGCGCCTCGGGCACCACGATCTCCACGAAGTCTCCGGCGCGAAACTGCGGCTTGGCCACCACCCGCAGCATCGGCGATCCGCCGGGCGCGATGACGTCGAAGGGACTGAAAAGCCAGCCGATGGGATCGGAGCGGCGAAGGTCGATCAGGGCCGGAAAGCGCGCCATGCGCGGCGCCTGGAGCAACAGCCGGCGCACGCCGTCCACCTGCACCGCCACCGACACGACGCCTGCACCTTCTAGTAGTTCGCCGGCCATCCTGTCGCTGACGACGCCCGCAGGCGCCGCCTCCACCGCAAGCGAGGCGAGTTCGGCCGCCCTAACCCGGCTGGTGAGCCAGGTGTCCTGGAAGGCGGCGAGCAAGGGGGCGAGCGTCAGAAGCTCGGCCCCCAGCACGAAGATCACGGTGAGCAACAGCAGCCGGGCGGACAGGCCCCCCGGCCAGGACAGGCGGCGCGGCCATCTCGGCAAGGCCATCGCCCCTCGACGTCGTTCCAGGCGGACCGCCTGCCGATCCTTCTCGTCGGTTACTGCACGGTCTGCGTTTCAGCAATGCAATTGGACCCGTGACGGTGGCGGACACCCGCTTGCTCAGCCGCCGAGCGCCGCCTGCTTCACTGCCGATTCCAGAACGCCGCGGGAGCGGCAGGTCTGGCGGGCCAGATCGCCGGAGAGCAGGCGGGTGTCCACCTCCACGAAGCGCGCGGCGGCCTCCACCTGCACGCCGCCCGGGGCAGGGGTGAGCCGCACGCTGAGTTCGGTGGAGGAGATGTCGGGACGATGCAGCGCCTCCAGCCCGCAGACCGCCTCGTGAGCCAGCACTTGTGGCGCGCCCATGCGGGTTGCGGAGACTAACCGGCCGGCGCCGTCCGGCCGCTGCTCCAGCGCAAAGCCGGCATGGTCGAGATAGGCCGACACCCGCGCTGTGGCCGTATCCAGGCTGACCGGCAGGATCGGCGAAGGCTCGGCCGGCGAAGTCAGCCGCGGCCGAAGCGTCGGCGGTCCGGCGGCCCGAGGAGGCGAGGCGGGGCGCAACGCCGGCGCCGCCATCTCCGCCTCCATGGCCGGGCGACCCAGGCGCAACTCGCCGAAGTGGCGAACAGGCGCGTCCGGTGGGCTTTGGGTGCAACCGGCCGCCGCAGCTGCAACGACCAGCAGCACGGCGTAGACACCCTGTGAGAATGGCCGAGGTCGGAGGGCTTTGGTTGACACGCGCCGCCGCTTCCCCTACCCACGCCCGCTCATTTGCACCGACACTTCGGAGCGGAGCCAGTACCGTGAAGCGCACCTATCAGCCGAGCCGACTCGTGCGCAAGCGCCGTCATGGATACCGCGCCCGCATGGCTACCCGTAACGGCCAGAAGGTCATCCAGCGCCGCAGGGCGCGTGGCCGCAAGAACCTGAGCGCTTAGGCGGTCTGCTTCGTATCCCCCGCAAATGGGGGAGGCCCTGCCTCGAGGCGGGGAGGGGACCGCGTGGCGCGGGCCGGCGGAACACCATGACATCCCTTACAGCGTCTCTCGTGGCTGTCCGTCATCCTGGCTCCCTGTCGTTTGGTGCGGGCTCCGATCTGCGGCCGGGAGGATGAGTTGACGGCTTCATCGGTCGTGCGGCTCAAGACCCGCGCCCAGTTCCTTGCTGCGGCCAAAGGCGCTTCGCTCGGCCGGGGGGCGGTCGTCGTGCAGATGCTCCACCGCCAGGACGGCGCATCGGCTATCGGTGAGGGCTTCACCGCCACCAAGAAGATCGGCAACGCCGTCGCCCGCAATCGCGCCAAGCGCCGACTGAGGGAGGCTTCGCGCGCGCTTCTGCCGCTGCACGGCGTGTCGGGACGCGACTACGTGTTCATCGCGCGGATGGGTGCGGGCGAGCGGCCGTGGGCGCGTTTGCTTGACGATGTCGGAAGCGCGCTGATAGGCCTCGCCGCAGGCCGCGACGAGCCGCGACCGCCGCGACGGCCGAAGGGCGCATCCCGCAAGCCCGCTCCCAGGCCGCCGTCTCCTCCCCGCTCCAGCACCTCCGGGCCACGTTCCACCGATGGATAAAGAGAACTCGCGCAACACGACGATCTTCATGGTCGTCATGTTCGCCGTCCTGATCGCCTACGAGGTCTTCTTCATCGGGCCGCGCGAAAAGGCGCGCGAGGCGCAGCAGCGCGCCGCCGCCGTGCATCAGAAGCAGGCCGCCCTGGCCGCGCCCGGCGCCTCGATCTTCGTGGACCGTGACCAGGCGCTGCACGCGTCGCCCCGGGTCGCCATCGACACGCCGGCGCTGCAGGGCTCGGTGGCGCTGAAGGGCGGTCGGCTCGACGACCTGTTCCTCAAGGACTATCGCACCACCATCTCCAAATCCTCGCCTCCGGTCGAGCTGTTCCGCCCCGAAGGCGCCAAGCAGGCCTATTTCGCCGACTTCGGCTGGACCGGCCCGGTCGCCACTCCCGGTCCGCTGACGCAGTGGACGCAGAGCGGCGGCGGGACCCTGTCGCCCGGCCATCCGATAATCCTGACCTACGACAACGGCGCAGGGCTGGCGTTCACCCGCACCCTCTCGGTTGACGACAAGTACATGTTCACCGTCGTCGACCAGGCGGCGAACCACGGGTCGGGCCCGGTCAAGCTCGCTCCCTACGCCACCGTGCAGCGCCAGGGCGAGCCGGAGCTGGCCAAGACCAACATCATCCATGAGGGCGCCATCGGCTCGCTGGCGGGCGAGCTGCGCATGATCACCTTCAAGGCTTGGAAGAAGCAGGGCGACACCGGCTTCTCGTCCACCGGCGGCTGGCTCGGCATCACCGACAAGTACTGGCTAGCCGCCCTGGCGCCAGACCAGCGTACGCCGGTGAAGGCCCAGTTCCGCGCCGACCAGGTCAACGGCGTGGACGTGTTCGAGGCCGACGAGGTCGGCCCGGTGCAGACGCTGGCCCCCGGCGCCACGGTGGGATCGACCGTGCACGTGTTCGCCGGCGCCAAGAAGGTCTCGGTGCTGGCGGGCTATGAGAGCGCACTCGGCATCCCCCACTTCGACGACGCGGTGGACTGGGGCCACTTCTGGTTTTTCACCCGGCCGATCTTCTGGCTGCTTGAGACCATCCACGGCTATGTCGGCAATTTCGGCGTCTCCATCCTGCTGCTCACGGTGGTGTTGCGTGGAGCCATGTTCCCGCTGGCGAACAAGTCCTACGAATCCATGTCGAAGATGAAAAAGCTGGCGCCCGAGATCGCCGCCATCAAGAAGAAGAACGAAAAGGAACTTGCCAAAACCCAGCAGGAGACTATGCAGCTTTATCAGCGTGAGAAGATAAACCCGCTGATGGGCTGCCTTCCGCTGGTCGTGCAGATTCCCATCTTCTTCTCACTCTATAAGGTGCTCTACGTGACCTTGGAGATGCGGCACGCGCCCTTCTTCGGCTGGGTACGCGACCTGTCCGCGCCGGACCCCACCAGCTTCGTCAACCTGTTCGGCCTTCTGCCCTGGAACCCGGCCGCGACGCCGCTGATCGGTGGGTTCCTGGACGGGCCGCTGCACATCGGCGTGTATCCGATCCTGTATGGCATCACCATGTGGCTGAGCCAGAACATGAGCCCGCAGGCGGTGACCGATCCGTCACAGAAGATCCTGCTTCAGGTCATGCCGATCATGTTCCTGTTCTTCTTCAGCCATACGCCGGCAGGCTTGGTGATCTATTGGGTTGCGAGCAACATCTTCACCGTCTCTCAGCAGTATTTCATGATGCACAAGTTCAAGGTCGAGAACCCGATCGACGACCTGATTGCACGCCTGCGAGGCGGGGGCCGAGCGGTGGTGGTCAAGACCTGAGGTGGACGAGGTCTTCACGCCGGAGCTGATGG
>CAXTRP010000315.1:0-2854 GCA_964246615.1 uncultured Caulobacteraceae bacterium
CGATCGGCCCCATGTCGCGGTGCGTCAGCTTGAACCAGGCGCGGGCGAAGGCGTCGGCGAACTGGTCGGGGTTCTCGTAGAAGCGGCGGGAGATCTTGTCGTACTCGGGGTCCATGCGCAGGGCGAGGTCGCTGGTCAGCATCCGCGGCTTCTGGAAGCCAGGATGATGGGCGTGCGGCACGTCTTCCGGCCCATCCTTGGCCTGCCACTGCCAGGCGCCGCCCGGGCTCTTGGTCAGCTCCCATTCGAACTTGTAGAGGTTGTCGAAGTAGTGGTTGCTCCACTGCGTCGGCGTCTGGCTCCAGGTGACTTCGAGGCCCGCGGTGATGGCGTCGGCTCCGTGGCCCGCGCCATGCCGGCTTCTCCAGCCGAGGCCCTGGTCCTCGATCCCCGAACCTTCCGGTTCGGGTCCGACGAACGACGGGTCGCCCGCGCCGTGGGTCTTGCCGAAGGTGTGGCCGCCGGCGATCAGGGCGACGGTCTCCTCGTCGTTCATGGCCATGCGCGCAAAGGTGGCGCGAATGTCATGGGCGGAGCCGAGGGGGTCGGGCTTGCCGTCCGGACCTTCCGGGTTGACGTAGATCAGCCCCATCTGCACCGCGCCCAGCGCCTCGTGCAGCTGGCGTTCGCCGCTATAGCGCTCGGAGCCGAGCCAGGAGCCTTCCGGGCCCCAGTACAGCTCTTCCGGCTCCCAGGTGTCCGCCCGGCCGCCGGCGAAGCCGAAGGTCTTGAAGCCCATCGACTCCAGCGCGACGTTGCCGACGAGCACGAACAGGTCGGCCCAGGACAGCTTCTGGCCGTATTTTTGCTTGATCGGCCAGAGCAGGCGGCGGGCCTTGTCCAGGTTGGCGTTGTCCGGCCAGCTGTTCAGCGGCGCGAAGCGCTGCTGGCCGCCGCCCGCCCCGCCGCGCCCGTCGGTGATGCGGTAGGTGCCCGCGCTGTGCCAGGCCAGTCGGATGAACAGTCCGCCGTAATGCCCGAAGTCGGCCGGCCACCATTCCTGGGAGTCCGTCATCAGAGCGTGCAGGTCGGCGATCACCGCGTCCAGGTCGAGGGTCTTGAACGCCTCGGCGTAGCTGAACGCCTCGCCCAGCGGGTTGGATCGCGGCGCATGCTGGTTCAGACCTTCGAGGCGCAGGTTGTCCGGCCACCACTGACGATTTCCGCCGCCGCCACCGCGGCGGTTCATCGGGCATTGGCCTGAAATGCTGTCCTCGACCTTCGCGTCCATGTTCGTCTCCCTTTGTCGCTCGCCTCACCTGGGACGCGGATCACGTTTGCGGGTCCCGGCGGCGAAGCGTCTTTGCAGGAGCACAACGGGCGCACGGCGACCTATTGTAAAATCGATTGTTCGTATGATCTCGATCGAGCAAACCTTGACGTCTCGTAGTCGCAGCGCTCGAAAGCACCGTCGCGTGAGAAGCGGCTTGGCTGGAGTGGTGGGTTGGCTGGGGATCGAACCCAGGACCGTTCGATTAAAAGTCGAATGCTCTACCGCTGAGCTACCAACCCCAAAACCACAGCAGGCGGGCGCGGAGCGTCCCTCTACCGCGGGTGCGCCGCGTGCTCAATGCCGTCGCCTTGGCAGCTGCCGATTATGACCATGAGCCGAGCCGATCATTTGCAGACGCCCAAACCCGCAACTTCCGTCACAACCGGGGCGGGCGAGGCGGAAGTGGGGCTTCGATGCGGCCGAATGACGTGAAAATTCACTTCAGTCACAAATACGTTTGTCGGACCAGGGGTGTTGCGGGTACATTCGGCCACGGTCGCGGGAGCTTCCGATGCCCAAAGTATTAACCTCTACCTGCGCCGTCGCCGCCATGGGTGCAGCGGTAGCAGGTTGCCAATCGACGCCGGTGCGTTACGCCAACAATGGCGTGCATGGCGCCTATTCGGCCGCCCAGACCAGCGCGAGCGCCGTGCGATCCACCGGCGGTCAGCTATATTTGGGTGCGGGCGACGCCATGCGTAAGCCCTTCCACGACCTCAACCTCATGCAGGACAAGATCCCGCCGGTCCTGCTCCGGGCCGAGTCGCATCCCTACGACCTCACCGCGGTGAACAGCTGCAACGACGTTCTGGATCGGGTGTCGGAACTTGATCTGGCGCTTGGACCTGACGTCGACGCACCGAAGCAGCGGCGCAAGGCTCGGGCCATGAGCGGGGCCGATTTCGCCGCATCCGCGGCGCTGGATGCGGCGGGCAGCGCGGCGGAGCACTTCCTGCCCATGCGCAGCACCATCAAGCAGCTCAGCGGCGCGCAGCGCTATGAGAACCACGCCAAGCACGCCCAGCTGGCGGGAACGACCCGACGCTCCTTCCTCAAAGCCATCGGCATGGAGCACGGCTGCAGCTGGCCCGCCGCACCGCTCGACTTCGTCCCTCTCCAGGTGGCCGATGCAGCGTCGCCCTGGAGCAGCATGGGGGTCACCAGCCCATCGCAGACCGGCGGCGCGCCGGTGGTGCTGGCCTCCGCCGCCTCGACGGCTTCGAAGCCAGGGGCGGCGCTCGCCCCGGCTGGGCTTGCGCCCGTTCGAACCGCCTCGGCAGCGCCTGTCTCGAGCGGTGTGATCGCTACCGCGCGGGCGGCGCCGTCGGCTTCCGGCGTCCGCATGGTGCAGGCTTCGGCTCCTCAAGCCTCGGCTGGCGAGCGCGGGCCGGCGATGGCGCCTGTGGTGCTGATCTCGGCTGCGGGAACAGCGGGCCGGCAGGTGTTCGTACCGGTTCGAAACAGCCTCGCCATCCCGAAGGTGGCCCTCCCCGCCGACTCCGGCCAGGCCTGGCGGCCTCAGACCCGGCAGACCGATACGGTGGATGTCTCGTTGCCGGTAGGGGGCGCCGCAGCCAACGG
>CAXTRP010000315.1:2864-4261 GCA_964246615.1 uncultured Caulobacteraceae bacterium
GCGTCGAGCGCGTCGAGCCAGCGCTCGACCAGCGCGGGAGCGGCGGCGCCTTGGAGTGCGGCCTTCGCCGGAGCGGTCGCCGGCCGACCCTGAAACGGGCGCCTGGCTTGGCACTCGACCGTTGCTCAGGCCTCGCCGGTCTGGCGGGCGTGGAAGTCGCGCCGGAAAGCGGCGAACGTTCCCTCGCTGACGGCGGCGCGCATGCCGGCCATCAGGGCCTGGAACGTGGCGATGTTGTGCCAGGACAGCAGCACCTGCCCCAGGATCTCGTCGGCCTTCACCAGATGGTGCAGGTAGGCCTTGGAATAGGCGGCGCTGGCGGGGCATGCGCTCTCGGGGTCGAGCGGGCTGTCATCCTCGGCGAAGCGGGCGTTGCGCAGGTTGATCGGGCCGTTCAGCGTCCAGGCCTGCCCGTGCCGGCCTGAGCGGGTGGGCAGCACGCAGTCGAACATGTCCACGCCCCGCGCCACCGCCTCCACCAGATCGACGGGCTTGCCCACGCCCATCAGGTAGCGCGGCCGATCCGCCGGCAGCTGGGCGAGGGCGTAGTCCAGCACCTCGCACATGGCGCCGTGCCCCTCGCCCACCGCCAGGCCGCCGATGGCGTAGCCGTCGAAGCCGATGTCCTGCAGCCGCTCCGCCGACTCACGACGCAGGGTCTCGAACGTCGAGCCCTGCTGGATGCCGAACAGCGCCTGTCCGTCGCGCGGACCGAACGCCGTCCTGCACCGCTCCGCCCACCGGGCGGACAGGCGCATGGCCTCGGCCGCGCGGTCCTCGGTCGCCGGCCAGGACACGCACTCGTCCAGCTGCATGACGATGTCGGCGCCCAGCAGGTCGGCCTGGATCTCGATGGAGCGCTCGGGCGTCAGGTGGTGGCGCGAACCGTCCAGGTGGCTCTGGAAGGCGACGCCCTCCTCCGTGACCTTGGCGATCTTGGAGAGCGACATGACCTGGAAGCCGCCGCTGTCGGTGAGGATCGGCCGCTCCCACCCCATGAACCGGTGCAGGCCGCCGAGCCGCCGCACCCGCTCCGCCGTCGGACGCAGCATCAGGTGATAGGTGTTGCCGAGGATGATGTCTGCGCCGGCCTCGCGCACCTGGCCGGCCGTGAGCGCCTTCACCGTCGCCGCGGTGCCCACGGGCATGAAGGCCGGCGTGCGGATGTCGCCCCGCGGGGTGGCCAGCACGCCCGTGCGCGCCGCGCCGTCTATGGCGTGGATGCAGAAGCCGATCCCGCTCATGCCTGCGCCTTTCGAAACCACAGACCCGCGTCGCCGTAGGAGTAGAAGCGATAGCCCTCGCGCACGGCGTGGTGGTAGGCCGCGTGCAGCGTTCCCAGCCCGCTGAACGCCGCCACCAGCATGAGCAGGGTGGAGCGGGGCAGGTGGAAGTTG
>CAXTRP010000316.1:0-4261 GCA_964246615.1 uncultured Caulobacteraceae bacterium
CCATATTGACGACAGCCGGCTTCTGCGCGGTGGTGGGCAGGTCCATCTCGCACAGCCGAACCGATAGCGCCGGGTCGCCGAGCCCCGTGTCGTGGGGGCCAAGGCCCGCGTGCAACGCTTTCAGCGACAGGCGGTGCGCGGTCTCCGGCTCGAACAGGCGCAGGGCTCGCGCCGCGACGTCGTGCAACGCGCTCATGGCTCAAGCGGCCCCGGGTCGGGCCAGCCGGCCGCGTTCAGCTCCAGCGGCTGGGCCGCCAGCACCTGCGCCGGGTCCAGGCCGCCGTAGAGGTGCGGAAACAGCTGGCCGCCGCGCGAGGGCTCCCACCTCAACGCCGGGTCGAGGTCGGCGGCGCGCAGCTTCAGCAGCACAAGGCTTTCCTGGCCATGGAAGTGCAGCTGCGCGGTCTCGCCGACCTGCTCTGCGGTGGATAGATGGACGTAGCCGTCGCGCAGGTCGACGCCCGAGCCGGTGAAGCGCCCGGCGTCCTGGGCGGCGATCCATTCATGGCGAGGCAGGATCTTGTAGACGTGGGTCACTGGGACGAGCCCGGCGCCGCGAAGACCCCGAGGCAGGCCGTCCGGCCGCCTGCAAACTCGAACGCCGCCGCCGTGGCGGTGGGGAAGCCGTCTTCGACCCGGACGCGATCGTCGACGCCCACGGCGACGCAAGCCTCGACAAGGGACAAGGCCAGGGCGTGCACCCCCGGATTGTGAGCCACCACCAGCACTGTGTCCGCATCCACGGCATCCGCCGCAGACCGAAGCGTCGCAGCCGGCGCGTCGTAGAGCTCAGAAACTGTCTGCAAGTCCACGTCGGCGAGCGCAGGCTGCAGGGCTTCAAAGGTCTGCTGGGCGCGCAGGGCAGGCGATACGAGGGCGACGTCCGGGATCAGGCCGGCGGCGGCGAGAGCCCGGCCGACCGAGGCGGCCGCACGGCGGCCCTCGTCGGTGAGGGCGCGGTCGCGGTCTTCGCCGCTGGTCGCACGGCGCTCCGTCTTCGCGTGGCGGAGCAGGATCAGGCGTTTCATGGACGCTACATGCCCGGCTTCGTCGGCGTGCGCCAGGGGCGGGCGCTTGAGCCCCGTCAGCCGGCCGCCTGGCGTATCTGGGGTTCACGCAGACCCTGCACCAGCGTTCGGAAGGCGTCGCCACGCACTTCGAAGTCGGCGAATTGGTCGAACGAGGCGCAGGCCGGCGACAGCAGCACCACGGCGTCCCGCCCGCTGGCCGCAGCGTCGCGCCAGGCGTGCTCCACCGCGCGCTCAAGCGTGCCGCAGGTCTCGACCGGCGTCGATCCTTCCAGCGTGCGGGCGAAGTCGCCGGCGGCTTCACCGATCAGGTAGGCCTTCTCCACCCGGTCGAAGAGGTCGCGCAACGGTTCGATCCCGCCCGCCTTCTCCCGCCCGCCCGCGATCCAGTAGAACTTCGGCGTGGCGGACATGGCCTGGCGGGCGGCGTCGGCGTTGGTGGCCTTGCTGTCGTTGACGAAACGCACCCGCCCGATCACGCCCACGTCCTCCATGCGATGCGCCAGGCCTGGGAAGTTCATCAGGGCGTCGGCGGCGTCGCCGGGCGAGACGCCCAGCGCTACGGCCGCGGCGTAGGCGGCGGCCGCGTTCTGCCAGTTGTGTCGGCCAGGCAGGCCGGGCGCGCGGCTGAGGTCGCACACCTCCACCGTCCGTTCGCCCGTGGCGTCATAGAGCAGGCCCTGCAGAGCGTAGTAGCCTCGCCCCATGGCGCGGCCCGCAGAGATCGGGCGGATGGTGCGTCGGTTCAGGGCCAGCAGCTCGGTGCACAGGGTCTGCCCCAGCGCATCGTCCACCCCGACGACGGCGGTATCGCCCCTGTCCTGGTTCTGGAACACCCTGCGCTTGGCGGCGACATAGCCTTCCATGCCGCCGTGCCGGTCCAGGTGGTCGGGCGAGACGTTGAGCAGCACCGCCGCGTCCGCCTTCAGGCTGGAGGTCAGGTCGAGCTGGTAGGACGATAGCTCCAGCACGTAGACCGCGCCGCCGTGCATGCCGTCCAGGCCCAGCACACCGGCGCCGATGTTGCCGCCGATGAGGGCGTCCTTGCCCGCGGCGTTGAGGATGTGACCCAGCAGGGCCGTGGTGGTGGACTTGCCGTTGGTGCCGGTGATGGCGGCGATCTTGGGTCGCCTCCAGGGCTCGGCGGCGTTCACGGTGCGGGCGAACAGCTCGATGTCGCCCAGGATCTCAACACCCGCAGCCTTGGCCTTCTCCACCGTCCAGTGCGGTGCAGGATGGGTGAGCGGCACGCCCGGCGAGAGCATCAGGGCGTCGAAACGCGCGAAGTCGGCTACGGACAGGTCGGCTAGGGGCAGGCCCTCCGCGGCGGCCCTGGCGCGGGCGTCGGCGTTCTCGTCCCACAGCGCCACCTTGGCGCCGCCGGCGAGCAGGGAGCGCGCGGCGGTGAGACCGGTGCGCGCCAGGCCGAAGACCGCGACCGTCTTGCTCTTGAACCCTGTCACCGGGATCATGGCGCCTACCTCAGCTTCAAGGTGGCGAGGCCGGCGAGCGCCAGCAGGATGGAGACGATCCAGAAGCGGATGACGACGGTGCTCTCCGCCCATCCGAGCTTCTCGAAGTGGTGGTGGATAGGCGCCATCAGGAAGACGCGCCTGCCGGTGCGCTTGAAGTAGCCGACCTGGATCATGACCGAGAGCGTCTCGACCACGAACAGCCCGCCCACGATCGCCAGGACGATCTCGTGCTTGGCGACAACTGCGATGGTGCCGAGCGCGCCGCCGAGCGCCAGCGATCCGGTGTCGCCCATGAAGATCTTGGCGGGCGGCGCATTGTACCAGAGGAAGCCCATGCCGGCGCCCATCAGCGCTCCGCAGATGATGGCCATCTCGCCCGCGCCCGGAATGGGATGGACCTGCAGGTAGTCGGCGAACTTCAGGTTGCCGACCAGATAGGCGATGAAGCCGAAGGCGGCCGCCGAGATCATCACCGGCACGATGGCCAGCCCATCCAGCCCATCGGTGAGGTTCACGGCGTTGGAGAAGCCGCCGATGAACACCATGCCGAAGATCACGTAGAACCAGCCGAGCTTGAGCAGCGCCTCCTTGAAGATCGGGAAGGCCACCGCGGTGCGTACCGCAGGCTCCGGCATCTTCTGGCCGAACTGCACGATCAGGAACACCGCCAGCGCCGCCACCGCGAACTGCACCAGCAGCTTCATGCGGGACGAGACGCCGGCCACCGTCTGCTTGGTGACCTTCTCGTAGTCGTCCATGAAGCCGAGGCCCCCATAGGCGGCGGTGACCATCAGCACGACCCAGACGTAGACGTTCTTCAAGTCGGCCCAAAGTAAGGTGCCCACCAGCAGCCCCGCCAGGATCATGAACCCGCCCATGGTGGGCGTGCCCTTCTTTTCCAGGATGTGGCGCTCGATGCCGTCGGTGCGGATGGGCTGGCCCTTGCCCTGCTTGGTGCGCATCCAGCGGATGAAGCGCGAGCCCATGGCCACCGCCACGATGTAGCCGGTGATGAACGACAGCCCGGTGCGGAAGGTGAGATAGCGCAGGAGGTTGGCCACCGGCAGGTAGTGGTGGTGGGCGTCCAGCGACTGGTAGATCAGATAGAGCATGTCAGGCGGGCGCTCCGACCAGAGAGGGGGCGGCCAGGGTGGATGCGGCCTCGACCAGGGCCTCGACGATCAACGACGCGTTCGAGCCGTTGGACCCTTTCACCATCACCGTGTCGCCGGGCTGGACGGCCGCGAGCACGGCGGGCGCGAGTGCGGCGGCGTCTTGCGCCCACACGCCGCGCCGGCCGCGGGGCAGGGCGTCGTGCAGGTGGCGCATGGCCGGGCCGGCGAGATAGGTGGCGGCGACATCGGCCGCAGCCAGGGGCCCGGCGAGTTCGGCGTGGTGGCGGCCGGTGTCGGGACCGAGCTCCAGCATGTCGGTGAGCACCGCGATCCGACGCGGCGCAGCTTGGGCGAGGGTGGCGATGGCGGCGCGCATGGAGACCGGGTTGGCGTTGTAGCTCTCGTCCACCAGGGTGATCTCGCCGCCGGGCGTAGCGATGCGCCGGGACGCGCCGCGCCCGGGCAGGGAGGCGAGGGTCGCCAGGGCGTCGAGCGCACACTGCACCGGCGCGCCCAGCGCCTCCACCGCCAGCAGCACCGCAAGGCTGTTCGGCCCCCAGTGCGCGCCGGACTGGGCGATGGGGAAGCTGATCTCGCGGCCGTGCAGGCGGGCGGTGATGCGGGCCCCCTCCGTCGGCTTCGC
>CAXTRP010000317.1:0-4257 GCA_964246615.1 uncultured Caulobacteraceae bacterium
GAAGCCCGCGACGATCGCCAGCAGCGACACCGCCACCAGCGCCCAGGTGGCGGTCAGCAGGTTGCGGCTGAGCGCGTAGGCCAGCGCGAACGCAGCCGGACCGGCATAGTCCACCGCCATCCGCACCCAGCCAGGCCGGGCCGGCCCAGGAGAAGCCGGGCCGCTCACGCCGCAAGCTCCTTGCGACCGAGACCGACCAGGGACCTTGCGAAGGCCTCGGGCTCGAAGGGCTGCAGGTCCTCGATCGCCTCGCCCACCCCGATTAGCTTGACCGGCGCCGAGCTGGCCTCGGCGAGCGGCACCAGAACGCCGCCGCGCGCCGTGCCATCGAGCTTGGTCATCACCAGCCCCGTCACCCCGGCGATCTTGGTGAACACCTCCACCTGGCTGGAGGCGTTCTTGCCGACCGTGGCGTCGAGCACCAGCAGGGTCTCGTGCGGGTAGGCGGGATCGATCTTCTTCAACACGCGCACCATCTTGGCCAGTTCCTCCATCAGCCCCGCCTTGTTCTGCAGCCGGCCGGCGGTGTCGATCAGCACCACGTCCAGCCCCTCGGCACGGGCGCGGGTCACCGCCTCGAACGCCAGGCTGGCCGCGTCCGAGCCGTGCGGCTTGATCAGGATCGGCACGTCCGCCCGGTCCGCCCACACCTGCAGCTGCTCGATGGCGGCGGCGCGGAAGGTGTCGGCGGCGGCGATCAGCACACGCCCGCCACGGCCCTTCAGCTCGGCGGCGATCTTGCCGAGCGTGGTGGTCTTGCCCGAACCGTTCACCCCCACCAGCATCACCACGAACGGTTTGGCCGTACTCGCCAGGGGATCGAAGCGACCGGCGTGGGGGGCGAGTTCCTTGGCGATGGCCCCGGCCAGGGTCTCGCGGATTTCCGCTTCGCTCGGCGAGGCGCCGAAGCGCTCCTGCGAGAAGGCCTCCACGATCCGCGCGCTGGCGTCCACGCCGAGGTCCGCCTGGATCAGCAGCTCCTCCAGCGCGTCCAGGGCGTCGTTATCGAGCGGCTTCCTGACGAAGGTGGAGACGACCTGGTCGGTGAACTGGCGGGAGGACTTTTGCAGCCCCGTGGTCAGCCGCTGGAACCAGCCCTTCTTCGGGGCGGCCGGATCGGTGGTGGTCATCGGCGGTTCTGTAGCCGGGCGCGGGCCCGAGCGGTAGGCGCCTGCTCAGCGTTCAGGGAGGGTTCATGGCGCCGGCGCGAGTTTGCCGGCCATCGAGCGCACCATCCGCCTCGTCATCGATAGGGAGCGTCGCATGAAGCCGGCCTTGGTCATCGCCTCGATCACGGGCGGTCTGGCGCTCGCCGGAGCCGGCGCGGTCGGCACCGTCTATCTGGTCTCGCACCGGCCCATGGCTTCAGCGCCGCAGCCTGTGGCCCAAACGCCGAAGCCCGCGCCCGCCCTGCCCCGCACAGCGCTGGAGACGCCGCTTGCAGCGCCCCCGATGGTGCGGCGTCACGCCGCCCGGGTCTGCGCCCTGCCCGTCGGCTATCATCGCCGCGCCCGCTCCATCGTTCGCCCGATCATCCGTACGCGCCTGCACATCCTGGCGCCCGTTTACGGACCGCCGATCGCCTTCGGTGCGCCCCCGCCACGTGGCTGGTACGCCCGCCCCTACTGGCGCGCCGGATGGCGGGGGCCCCGCTGGGACGGCCTGCCGCCGCGGTTCGCCTATGCGCGCGCGCCCTACGAACGCACACCGTATGCGCGCGGACCCTACGCACGCGGACCATGGGGCGGCTGGTAGTCGCCGGTCCCGCTGTTCATTCAGCCAGGGTTCACAGCGCATTAACCATAAGCGACCCGCAGGGCGGACGCCCAGCGCCGGATCGCGCCAGAAGGAAAAGCTCCATGAGGACGTTGTTGACCCTTGGCGCGACCGTCGCGCTTGCCGGCGGCGCCCTGGCCGCCGCTAGTCCAGCCGCAGCTCGCGACTGCGGCTGCCACGTGCGCCATCACCGTCACCACGGCGTGGTTCGACCGGTGATCTACGAAGACCGGTACGTCATCCCGCCCGCGCCGCCCGTCCCGCCGCCTGAGCCTCAGGTCGTCTACCGTCCTTATCCCGTATACCGCCCGTATCCGGTCTATTACGGCCCGCGTCCCTTCTATGGGCCGCGGCCGTTCTTCCATCCACGGCCGTTCTTCGGGCCGCGGTTCGGCTTCGGTCCGCGCTTCTATGGCCCGCGCTTCGAGCGCTGGTGACCCGCCTCACCCGTCCTGCATACCTGGCATGACGAGGTGATCACGTCCGGTTGATCACCCGGTGTAGCCGGCGCGGCGCGGCGCGCGACAGCGTCGCCTCGCCGAGCCTTGCGACCAGGTCGAAGGCGTCGGCCCGTTCCACGGTCACCTCGGCGAAGTCGCCGGGCTTCAGGCGAGCGGCGCCGCGCACCAGCACCTTACCGTCGATCTCCGGGGCGTCGGCGGCGCTGCGGGCTTCCGCCACCCCGTCCGGGCGCACCTTGTCCACCAGCACCTTGATCCGCCGGCCCACCTTGGCGCGCAGCTTGGCGCGGCTGATCCGCTCGGCTGCGGCCATGAATCGGCGGCGGCGGTCCTGTTTCACGTCCTCCGGCACATGGTCGGGCAGGGCCTGCGCCGCGGCGCCCTGCACGTTCTCGTAGGCGAAGGCGCCCACGCGGTCGAGCTGGGCCTCCTCCAGCCACTGCAGCAGGAAGTCGAAGTCGGCCTCGGTCTCGCCGGGAAAACCCACCACGAAGGTGGAGCGGATGGCCAGCTCCGGGCAGACGCCGCGCCAGCGCGCGATCCGTTCCAGCGTCTTCTCCTGGTTGGCCGGGCGCCGCATGGCCTTAAGCACATTGGGCGCAGCGTGCTGGAAGGGGATGTCGAGGTAGGGCAGGATCAGGCCATCCGCCATCAACGGGATCACCGCATCCACGTGCGGATAAGGGTAGACGTAGTGCAGCCGCACCCAGGCGCCGAGCTGGCCGAGCCCCCGGGAAAGCGCCTCAAGGTTCGCTCGCCACATCTGGCCGCGCCACTCGCCCGGCGCATAGCGGAGGTCGAGCCCGTAGGCTGAGGTGTCCTGGGACACCACCAGCAGCTCCCTCACCCCGCTCTCCACCAAGGCCTCGGCCTCACGCAACACCTCGGCCACGGGACGCGAGGCGAGATCGCCGCGAAGGCTCGGGATGATGCAGAAGCTGCAACGGTGATCGCAGCCCTCGGCGATCTTCAGGTAGGCGTAATGGCGCGGGGTCAGCTTCAGCCCGCCGCCGGGCTGGGGCGCGATCTCGGCGAAGGGGTCGGGCTGAGGCGCCGCGCTATGCACCGCATCGATCACCGCGTCATAGGCATGCGCGCCGGTGATGGCGGCGAGATCAGGAAAGCGCTCGCGCAGCAGCGCCTCTTCCGAACCCATGCAGCCGGTGACGATCACAGGTCTGCCCGAGGCCCGCGCTTCCGCGATCGCCTCCAGGCTCTCCTCCCGCGCGCTGTCCAGGAAGGCGCAGGTGTTGACGATCACCGCATCCGAACCCGCGTAGTCGGCCGACGTGTCGTAGCCCTCCCCCTTCAGCCGGGTGAGGATGCGCTCGCTGTCCACCAGCGCCTTGGGACAGCCCAGGCTGACCATGCCCACGCTCGGCCGGCGGAGCGGGATGGCTTCCAGATTGCCGTCGGGCCGCTCGCCCATGCGGTGTCGTCCTCGCGATACAGGGAAGGGGGCTGTGTAAGCCAAACGGCGGCGCAGCGCGAGCGGAGCAGGCGGGCGCGCCCTCAAAGGAAGCTGTAGGGGTCCACGTCCACGCTCATCCGCACCGCGCCCGGCACCTTCACCCGCGCGCGCCAGGCGCCGAGATAGGCCTGCAGGTTCACCCGACGTTCGGCGCGAACCAGCAACCGCTTGCGCCGGCGGCCGCGGATCAGGGCCAGGGGCGCGTCGGCGGGGCCGTAGACCTCCACGCCGTCCGCATGGGGCGCAGCCGCGATCAGCTCCCGGGCGAAGCTCTCCAGTCGCGCCGCGTCGACGCTGGAGAGGATCACCGCCGCGAGCCGACCGTAGGGGGGCAGGCCGGACAGCTCCCGCATCTCCGCCTCCGCCGCCAGGAAGCCGTCGCGGTCGCCGGCGGCCAGGGCCTGCATCACCGCATGGTCGGGGCTGTAGGTCTGGATCAGCGCCCGTCCGGCCTTGTCGGCCCGCCCTGCGCGCCCGGCCACCTGGGCCAGCAGCTGGAAGGTGCGCTCGGCCGCGCGCAGGTCGCCGCCCTTCAGGCCGAGGTCGGCG
>CAXTRP010000318.1:0-4257 GCA_964246615.1 uncultured Caulobacteraceae bacterium
GCGCGCGAGGCGGTCGCCTGCTCGTCCGGCACGGCGGCGCTCCAGCTGGCGCTGGCCGGCCTGGACGTAGGGCCCGGCGACGTATGCGTGGCGCCGGCGGTCACGTTCCTGTCCACCGCCACCGCGGCGCGGCTTTTGGGGGCGGAGGTGCGCTTCGCCGACGTCGATCCGGATACCGGGCTGATGACGCCGCAGGCCCTCAGCGCGGTTCTGGCGGACGCCGCGCCGATAAAGGCGGTCCTGCCGGTTCACTTGGCCGGCCGGCTCTGCGACATGGCGGCGCTGGCGCCGCTCGCCCGCGCACGCGGCGCGTCGGTGGTGGAAGACGCCTGCCACGCCATCGGCGGCCGGGACCAAGATGGACGGCCGGTCGGCGCCTGCACCCACTCGGACGCCGCCTGCTTCTCGTTCCACCCCGTCAAGACCATTGCGGCGGGGGAGGGCGGAGGGGTGACGCTGAACGATCCGGAGCGCGCCGAGCGCATGCGGCGGCTTCGCAACCACGCGGTGACCCGTGAGGCGGACCGCATGGGCGAGCCCGGCTCCTTCGCTCCGGACGGCTCCCCCGAACCTTGGGCCTACGAGCAGCTCGAGCTTGGCTTCAACCTGCGCATGGACGAGATGTCGGCGGCCCTGGGCTTGAGCCAACTCGCCAAGCTCGACCGCTTCGTCGCCGCGCGGGCGGCGCTGGCCCAGGCCTACGACACGGCGCTGAGGCCGCTGTCGTCGCAGCTTCGTCCGGTCCCACGAGGCGATGGGCTCGGTCTGCACCTCTACACTGTCCTGCTGGAGCAGTCGGACCCCACGTCCAAGCGGGGCACCATCATGCGCACGCTCGCGGCGCAAGGTATTGGTGCGCAGGTCCACTACATCCCGCTCTACCGCCAGCCCTATTTCCGCGCGCGCTACGGTGAAATGCGCTTGCCGGGGGCGGAAGCCTATTACGCCCGCACCCTTAGCCTGCCGCTGCATCCGGCCATGGACCTCGCGGATGTGGACCGGGTGGTCGAGGCGCTGACCCGCGCCCTGGAAGCCTGAACCGAGGCCGGGATCGACGGCTGCGACCAACCGCCCGCACCCGCCGATTTGTTCGATCCGCAGCGCTCTCCTACAAGCGCGCCAAGCAGGCCGCGCGGCCGGAGCCACAGCCATGACCATCGAGCAGATCCCGACGCCCGCGGGCGAGATCACCGGCCAGGTGCTGTTCTACACCAACCCAGAGCCGCTCTCGGCGGAAGCGCACGGCAAGCTCGGCTTCAAGCCGCTCGACGCGCCGTTCGCGTTTGCGGCCTCCACCCACATCATGCCCGTTCAGGTCAGCGAGTTCGGGGTGGCGGCGCTCAGCTATCCGGTGATCTTCGCGGGCGAGCAGAAGGCGCCCATGGCGATCCTGGGCATCCGGGCAGGCGAGAACCTGTTCGTCAGCGCCGCCGGCCAGTTCGAGCCCAGCGCCTACATGCCGGGTTTCATGCGGCGCTACCCCTTCGTGCTGGCCGGCTCCACCGAGGGCGGGGAGCAGCTGATCGTCTGCATCGACCGCAACGCGCCGATGCTCGCCGAAGGCGGCGAAATCCCGCTGTTCGAGAACGGCCAGCTATCGACGTTCGCCAAGAACGCCGTGGACTTCTGCAGCAACTTCGAGACCGAGCGGCGCCGCACTGACATGTTCGTGGCGCGCCTGCGCGAACTCGACCTGTTCGAGTCCAAGGCCGCCACCTTCACCCCCCGGCTGCCGGACGGCGGCCAGGGGGAGCCGGTGCAGATCGCCGACTATTTCGCCGTCTCCGAGGAGAAGCTGAACGCCTTATCCGACAAGGACCTGCGCGATCTCCACGTCACCGGCGCGCTCCGCCAGATCAGCGCGCACCTGATCTCCATGTTCAACTGGGAACGCCTGGTCGGCCGCGCCGCCTCGCGTGCGCCGATCGTGGGACATGCCTGAGGGCTGCCGCGCACCTCCAGTCCCTGTCTCCCCAGGGCCTGTCCCTGGCGTCCATGGCGCAGCGCGAGCCGTCTCATCGTTGCTCCATGGATGCCCGGAACACGTCCGCGCAAGACGGTGGTCGGCTAAGAGAGCGCCGGGGCCTCCGCCTCTTCCTCAGGCAGGCCCACGATGTGGAAGCCGGCGTCCACGTGCACGACTTCGCCGGTGGTCGATCGGCCGAGGTCCGACAGCAGCCAGAGCGCGCAGCCGCCCACGCTTTCAACCGAGGTGTCTTCGCGCAGCGGCGCCCAGGCGCGCCCGTGCGCCAGCATGCCTCGTCCGCCGGAAATGCCGGCGAGCGACAGGGTGCGCACCGCCCCGGCGGAGATGGCGTTGGCCCTGATCTTCTGGGGCCCGAGGTCGCGGGCGATGTAGCGGGTGGAGGCCTCGAGCGCCGCCTTGGCCACGCCCATGACGTTGTAGTTCGGGATGGTCCGCTCGGAGCCCAGGTAGGTCAGCGTCACCAGCGATCCGCCGTTCGGCATCAGCTTGGACGCTCGCCGGGCCACGTCCACGAAGGAATAGGCGCTGATGTCCATGGAGCGGGCGAAGTTGGCGCGGGTGGTGTTTTCCACGAATGAGCCTTTCAGCTCGTTCTTGTCGGAGAAGGCGATGGCGTGGACCACGAAGTCCAGCGTGCCGAAGCTCTCCTTCACCGTCCTGAACGCGGCGTCCATGGAGGCGTCGTCGCTGACCTCGCAGGGGATCAGCGTCTTGACGCCGATGCTGTCGGCCAGCGGGCGGACGCGCTTTTCCATGCTGTCCAGGATGGTGAAGGCCATCTCCGCGCCCTGGGAGGCGAGCACCCGGGCGATGCCCCAGGCGATGGAGTCCTTGTTGGCCACCCCCATCACCACGCCGCGCTTGCCGGCCATCAGGGTTCCTGTGGGCAGCACCTGCTCTTCGGCCATGTATCCTCCGCGTTCCGCCGCTTGGCGTAAGGCCGCCGGTCTAGGGCTTCGGCAGGCGCGTCTCAACCGCTCCCTACTGCGGTCGGCCGGTAGCGGGGTCGGTGAGGGTCTTGTCCGTCTTGGTGGAGCGTTCGGCGCCCGCGGGCTCGGTGGCCGGACGGGGCGGGTTGTCGCCCTGCGAGCTGAGGTTGTCGTTCTCGGTGCCGTGGCTGTGGTCGCGACCGCTATCGAGGGGATGGCGGCGATCGTCCGGCATGTTGGTTTCGGGCATGACAGTCCTCCTCCTCCCCGACCAACGCCGCTACGCCGACTGTCGATCCGCCGGACGCCCGGCCGTCAGTCCGCCCGCACCACCAGTCCACCGGCCAACAGCTCCGCCCGGCCGGCCAGCGAAAGCTCGACCAGGGCGGCCAACACGCCGGGAGAGGGCTCCCGGAGCGCCCGTACGATCTCGTCGCGGGGGGTGGGCGTGGGCGACAGCAAGGCGTAGGCGCGCTCGCGCAGCCGGTCCGCCGCTGCGTCCAGCGCCGCATCGTCGCCGGCCGGCCCGTCGAACATGTCGAGCTGCGGCTCGCGCGCCCCGCCTATTCCGTTCAGCACCCGCAGCACGTCCTCAACGCCTTCGCAGAGCGCCGCGCCCTGGCGGATCAGGTCGTTGGGACCCCTGGCGCGGGGATCCAGAGGCGAGCCGGGCACTGCGAACACCTCGCGCCCCTGTTCAGCCGCCAGCCGCGCGGTGATCAGCGAGCCGGAGCGCTGCTCGGCCTCCACCACCACGACACCCAGCGACAGGCCCGAGATGATCCGGTTGCGGCGGGGAAAGTCGCGGGCGGTGGCGCGGCGGCCCACCGCGTTCTCCGAGACGACGCATCCCTGGGCGACGATCTGCTCGTAGAGGTTCGCATGTTCGGGCGGGTAGACGTCGTCCACACCGCCGGCCACCACCGCGATGGTGCCGGTATCCAGCGCCCCCTGGTGCGCTGCGCCGTCCACGCCGCGGGCGAGACCTGAAGTGACCGTGTAGTTCGCAGCCCCAAGCTCAGCCGCCAGCGCCCGGGCGAAGCGCTGGCCCGCAGCCGAGGCGATGCGCGCGCCCACGATGGCGACGGACGGCTTGGACAGCAGCGAGGCGTGGCCTCGCGCCCACAGGACAGGCGGTGGCGGGTCGATCTCCGCCAGCAATGCCGGAAAGCCCGTCTCGCCTGCGGTCAGCAAGGCGGCGCCCAGCGCCCGACCGCTGTCCAGCTCGCGCTCCGCCTCGGCGACGCTAGCCACCTTCAGCGGGCCCGTCCGGCCGCCCCGGCGCGCCAGGTCCGGCAGGGCGGTCATGGCGCGCGCGGCTGAACCATAGCGGCGCATCAG
>CAXTRP010000319.1:0-3137 GCA_964246615.1 uncultured Caulobacteraceae bacterium
AGGGGATCGGAGGAGCTGACCCCGCCGACGGGCGGCCTCAGCCCGGACCTGGAGCGCCGCGCCAAGGCGATGGCGCGCTGGCGCAAGCGCTCGCGCCAGGTGCATTTCTTTCGGCGAGCGCTGCCGGCCGCCATCGTGGCCATCATGCTGTTCGGCCTGAGCTGGGTCAGCCTGCGGGCGATCCTCTCGGCCTTCGCCCGTTCCGGCAAGGAGCTGGGCTCCATACACCTGATCAACCCGCGGTTTTATGGGCGAAACGAGAAGGGCGAGCTCTACATCATGGCCGCCAGCGAGGCGGTGCGTGACGCGTCGGACCCCGACCGCATCACCCTGACCAACCCGGACCTACAGCAATATCCCGCAGGCGCGCCCTTGCCGATGACCAGCCGTGGCCTGCACGGCATCTACCACGAGGAGCACAAGTTGCTGGACCTCACCGGAAACGTGGTCTCCACCGACGGACGCGGATACACCTTCCGCAGCCAAGTGGCGCACGTGGACATGGTGCACAGCAGCGCGCAGGCGAACGCCCACGTGTTCAGCGATGGACCGTCAGGCTCGATTTCGGCGGACGCCTACAGGGTGTATGACAAAGGCCAACACGCCATCTTCACGGGCAACGTGCATACCCACCTGACCAACCAGCCTGTGCCCAAGACGCCGCCGCGCCCCGCGGCCCGGCCCGTGCTGCCGGCTGGCGCGATCCCCGTCCCGTTCCAGATCCTGCGCCACGGCCGTTCGACGCCGGTGTCGTCCGCACCCGCTCCGCCCACCGGGCCCGCGCTTCGAGGCCCCTCGCTCCAAGGTCCCTCGCTTCAGGAAAGACCCAGGCCATGAGACGCCTCCTCGCGCCCGCCGCCGCGGCGACCGTGGCCCTTCTCGCAGGCCGCGCCTTCGCCCTGCCGCCCGAGCCGGCCTCCGCTCCCAAGGGCGCTCTCAGGGGCGCGCGCGTCGCCCCCGCACCGCCGGCTGCGGTGGGGGGCGTGCCTGGCCTGACGCCCAACGCCAACTCCAACGCCCCCATCGACATCACTTCCGAGGGCGTGGAGGTGATCCAGCCGGAGCGGCTGACCATCTTCAAGGGCAACGTAGAGGTGATCAACGACACCACCCGTTTGCGCACGCCCGAGTTGCGGGTGTTCTACAAGCCCAAACAGGCCACGCCGGGCCAAGCGCCCGCGGCGTCCAACAGCCCCTTCGGCGCCGACCAGACCGGCGGCATCGACCACATCATCGGTGCAGGGCCGGTCTACTACATCACGCCGACCCAGAACGCCCGTGGCGACGCGCTCCTGTACGAAGCCGACCCCAACATCATCACCATGACCGGACACGTGGTGCTGGTGCAGGGCAAGAGCGTGGCCAGGGGCGACAAACTGATCATGTACCGCAAGACCGGCCAGAACGAGCTGACCTCCGATGCGCCGCAGGATCCTCATCAGCGCGTCCGCGTGATCCTCTATCCGCAGCAGCAGGCCGCTCCCGGCGCGCCCAAGCCGCCAGCCGGCTGATGGCGACCCATCTCCAGGGTCTCGCCCCCACCGACGCCGGCAGCCGAGAGGGCCTGCTGGTCGATCGGATCGGCAAGTCGTTCCGCGGACGCGCGGTGGTGAAGAGCGTCAGCCTGCGCCTTGGCCGGGGCGAGGTGGCGGGGCTGCTCGGCCCCAACGGCGCGGGCAAGACCACGTGCTTCTACATGATCACGGGCCTGGTGGCCGCCGACTACGGGGCGATCTACCTGGACGGGGAGGACATCACCTCCCAGCCCATGTACCAGCGCGCCCGGCTCGGCGTCGGCTACCTGCCGCAGGAGACCTCGATCTTCCGCGGCATGACGGTGGAGCAGAACGTCGCCGCTGTGGTGGAGATGCGCGAGCCGGACGACGCCAAAGCCAGGCTGACGGTTGAGCGCCTGCTGGAGGAGCTGCGCATCTCGCACCTGCGCAACTCGCCGGCGGTGGCGCTGTCGGGGGGGGAGCGGCGGCGCTGCGAGATCGCCCGCGCGCTGGCCAGCGAGCCCGCCTTCATGCTGCTGGACGAACCCTTCGCCGGCATCGACCCCCTGGCCATCACCGACATCCGCGAGGTGGTGACCTATCTGAAGACTCAAGGCATCGGGGTGCTGATCACCGACCACAACGTGCGCGAGACGCTGGGCATCATCGACCGCGCCTCCATCATGCACGACGGCGAGGTGCTGTTCGAGGGCAAGCCGGACGAGATCCTGGCCAACCCGGACGTTCGCCGGGTGTATCTCGGCGACCGCTTCGACTGACACTCCAAGTTCCCGCTGCCCAGCCTGCTCGGGCTCATCCATGGTTTCGTCTTGCCCGGACGTGTTCCGGGCATCCAGGCCGCACCCGTCCACTGGCGAGGGCGCGCGCCATGGACTCCAGGGACCCTGGATCTCCGCTTTCGCGGGCAAGCGCGGTCACGGGATGCAGTCGATCCGTATCGAAACCCCCTCGTAACCAGGCGCCCCTACAGTGTTCGACGTGGCGAGCGGAAGACCCTCCATGGATATCGAGGTGGTGCGCCCCGACGCCCTGCAGCCCCGCGACGCGGCGCGATGGGCCGAGCTGCGCCACGAGGTCGACCTCACCAGCCCCTTCTTCTCCCCCGACTGGGCCCGCGAGTGCGCCCGGGTGGAGGGCCCCGACCGCCGTCGTGCGCGTGTGGCCATCCTGCGCCATGGCGGGCGAGCGGTGGGCTTCCTGCCTGCGCGGGTATCGCGTTTCGCAGCCCAGCCCGTAGGCGCGCCCATGTGCGACTACCAGGGCGTGACGGTGGAGCCCGGCTACAGCTTCGAGCCCCGGGCGGTGGTGCGGGCGCTGGGGGTACACCGGCTGGACTTCGACACCCAGATCGCCAGCCAGGCGGAAATGGCGCCCTTCATCCGCGGACGCACCGTCAGCCATGTGGCTTGCCTGCGGAACGGCTTCGACGCCTACGCCGCCAACCGGAAGGCCGCCGGCAGCGACATCCTTCCCGACTGCGCCAAGAAGCGCCGCAAGATCGGTCGCGAGCTTGGCGAGGTGCGCTTCACCGCCGCTTCCACCTCCCAGGCCGATTTCGACACCCTGCTGGAATGGAAGCGCGCACGTTACGCCGCTACCCGCCAGACCGACATCTTCGAC
>CAXTRP010000319.1:3147-4246 GCA_964246615.1 uncultured Caulobacteraceae bacterium
GACTCCGGCTGGCCGCTGAGGCTGCTGCAGAACCTGTTCACCGACGCCCGGGGCGAGGTCAGCGGCAAGCTCTTCACCCTGCATGCGGGCGATCGGCTGCTGGCGGCGCACTATGCGCTCTGTGACGGACGGTCCCTGCACGCCTGGTTCATCGCCCACGACCTGGAGGCGTCCAAGTATTCGCCGGGCGTGGTGCTGATCACCGAAATCCTGAAGTGGGCGAGCGCCAACGGCGTAACCGAGTTCGACCTGGGCGCGGGCGACTACCGCTTCAAGCACAGCCTGGCCAGCGTCCAGCGCGAGGTCGCCTACGGCTATGTGGGCCGTCCTTCCCCCGCCACGGCGGTCCGCGCCGCCGCCTACGGCTTGCGGAGCGCCGCCGAAGCCCTGCCGCTCGGCCGCGCCTCCACCTGGCCCGGCCGGGCCATGCGCCGTGTGGACCTGATCCGCGGCTTACGTGGCGGCTGGTCACTGGCGCGGTAGGGCCCGCACCTGCCCCCAACGGGGAAGACAAAGACCGCCGCCAGCAGCGCGAACCCGCTTCCCCTCGCTGCCGCCAAGCTCTACGGGTCCGGCCCCATGAGCGTCACCCTAGAGGACATCCGCGCCGCAGCCTCTCGCCTGCACGGCCATATCGAGCGCACGCCATGCCGTTTCTCGCGCACCCTGTCCAAGATTTCGGGCGCCGAGGTCTGGGTGAAGTTCGAGAACCTGCAGTTCACGGCCGCCTTCAAGGAGCGCGGCGCCTTGAACAAGCTGCTGCAGCTCACCGACGGCGAGAAGGCCCGGGGCGTCATCGCGGCGTCGGCCGGCAACCATGCGCAGGGGCTGTCCTACCACGGCCAGCGGCTGGGCGTGCCGGTGGTGATCGTCATGCCGCGCCTGACGCCGACGGTGAAGATCGAGCACACCCGCGGCTTCGGGGCCGAGGTGATCCTGCAAGGCGAGACCTATGACGACGCCAACACCTACGCCCGCGAGATCTGCACCCTTCGCGACCTGGTGTTCGTGCATCCCTTCGACGACGCCGACGTCATCGCCGGCCAGGGCACCATCGCTCTGGAGATGCTGGAGGACGTACCGGACCTCGAGGTGCTGC
>CAXTRP010000320.1:0-4243 GCA_964246615.1 uncultured Caulobacteraceae bacterium
GCACGGCCCAGACCACCAGGGAGGCGCCGCGCACGATGTCGCCGCCGGCGAACACGCCGGGCAGGCTGGTGCGCTTGTCCTCGTCCACCTCGATGGTCCCGGAACGCGAGACCTGCAGCGCGGGCGCGTCGAACAGGGCGACCACGTCCTCGGGCTCGAAGCCCAGCGCCTCAATCACCAGCTGGGCCGCCACGTCGAACTCTGCGCCCGGCTGCTCCTCTACCGAGCGGCGGCCGGTGATGTCCGGCGCGCTCAGCCGCATGCGGACGGCGCGCACATGGTCCACCGCGTCGGTGTCCCCGTGCACAGCCTTGGGCGCGGCCAGCCATTCGAAGCGCACGCCCTCCTCCTCCGCATTGGCCACCTCCCGGGCGGAGCCCGGCATGTTGGCGCGGTCGCGGCGGTACAGGCAGGTGACAGAGCGCGCGCCCTGGCGGACCGCGGTTCGCACGCAGTCCATGGTGGTGTCGCCGCCGCCGATGACCACCACGTCGCGGCCCTTGGCGTTCAGCTCGCCGCTGTGGAAGGCCGGCACGGGGTCGCCGAAGTTCAGCCGGTTGGACGCGATCAGGTAGTCCAGCGCGCGCACCACGGCCCTGGACCCCACGCCCGGTCCGCTCAGCCGCCGCGCCTTGTAGACGCCGGTGCCGATGAACACCGCATCGTGCAGGGCGCGCAGATCGGCGAGCGAGGCGTCGCGGCCCACCTCGAAGTCGCAGACGATCTTCACCCCGCTGTCGGCCAGCCGCTGGGTGCGCCGCATCACCACCGGCTTCTCCAGCTTGAAGCCCGGGATGCCATAGGTCAGCAGCCCGCCCGGCCGGTCGTGGCGGTCGTAGATGGTCACCTGGTAGCCGAGCCGGCGCAGCCAGTCGGCCGCCGCGATCCCCGCGGGTCCGCAGCCGATGATCCCTACCGACTGGGCCTTTTCCTCCACCGGGGTGATCGGCTTGATCCAGCCTTCCGCCCAGGCGGTGTCGTTGATGTAGCGTTCCACCGCCCCGATGGTGACGCCGGTCCAGCCCGACTGCTCCAGCACGCAGGCGCCTTCGCACAGCCGGTCCTGGGGGCAGATGCGGCCGCAGACTTCCGGCAGCGCGCTGGTGGCCTCCGACAGCGCCCAGGCCTCCTCCATCCGCCCGTCGGCGGCCAGGCGCAGCCAGTCGGGGATGTTGTTGTGCAGCGGGCAGCCGGTCTGGCAGAAGGGCACCCCGCACTGGGAGCAGCGGGACGCCTGGCGGCCGTTCTGGGCCGGGTTGAAGCCGGCGTAGATTTCGCCGAAGTCATGGGCGCGCTCGACCACGGTCCGCTTGTTCTGGGCGGACGATGGGACGTTGACGAACTCCGACATGCGTTGGGTCATGATGGCCTCGCGCGCGACAAGACAGATGCAGGAACGGGCGACAGATAGGCGAAATATCCTCCACGCAAAGCGGTTTCGCTAGGTGGCGGGCAAGACTTGGCCGCACTCGCGAGCTTGTGAGGCGGATCGTGCGCCAAGGCGCGGACGGAGGCGGCGTGGCTGAGGCTCTCCAGGGCTGGCGAGAGGGGCCGCGAACGCGATGGCGAGAAGGCGCGTCGGAGCCCGGTATGCGCGCCCTGGCCGCCGAGACGCCGGTGGCGATCGTCTATGACGCGACCACCTACGCGGTGATGATGGCCACGCCCGTCGACCTGGAGGACTTCGCCATCGGTCTCAGCCTTACGGAGGGCGTGATCGCCTCGGCTGACGAGGTCGAGGGCATCGATGTGGTGGGCGGCGCGCTTGGGATCGAGGCGCGGCTGTGGCTGAAGCCGGGCCGACGCCAGGCGCTGGCGGAGCGGCGGCGGCGCATGGCGGGGCCGACCGGCTGCGGCCTCTGCGGCATCGACAGCCTGGCGGAAGCGGCGCGCACCCCGCCCCGGGTGGACGCGAACCTGAGCCTCGCCGCCGACGATATCCTCACCGCCATGGCGAGCCTGGACACGGCCCAAGCGCTCGGCCAGCGCACCCGGGCGGTGCACGCCGCCGGCTTCTGGACCCCGGACGCGGGATTGACGGCGCTGCGGGAGGACGTCGGGCGGCACAACGCCTTGGACAAGCTCGCAGGCGCGCTCGCGCGGCGGCCCGGAGCGCAAGGCGAGCAAGGCGCGGTGCTGCTCACCAGCCGGGTCTCGGTGGAGATGGTGCAGAAGGCCGCGGTGATCGGCGCGGGCGTGCTGATCGCGGTCTCGGCCCCCACCACATTGGCGGTGGAGACGGCGGAGGCGGCGGGCATGACGCTGGTGGCGGTGGCGCGCTCCGATGGCTTCGAGGTGTTCACCCATCCGCAGCGTGTGCGCCCGTGAAAGCCGGCCGGCCATGATCTGCGGCCTGATCCTGGCAGGCGGCCGCTCCAGCCGGTTCGGCAGGGAGAAGGCGGCGGCCGACCTGGGCGGCCGGCCGCTGATCGCCTGGGTGGCGGACGTGCTTGGCCGGGCGGACCTGCTGGCGGTGAACGCGCCGCCGGGCTCGGCGGCCCATGGCTTCGCTCAGGCCCGGGGTTTGGCCTGCGTGCCCGATGCGCCTGAAGCCGAGCCCGGTCCCCTGACCGGGGTGCGCGCCGGTCTCCGCTGGGCTGCAGCGGCGGGGGCGGACTGGCTCGTCACGGCGCCCTGCGACACGCCCTTCCTGCCGTCCGACATGGTCGCTGTCTTAGCCGCAGGCCGAAGCGCCGGGGGTGCGGTGGCTCTGACGCCGGCAGGCCTGCAACCCCTTTGCGCGCTCTGGCCCATAGCCGCGTTGGCGAGGCTGGAGGCGGAGCGAGAGCATGCGCCGGTCCGGCAGGTGCTGGCGGCCCTGCAGGCGGCGCGCGTCCCGTTCGACGATGATGGAGCTTTCGCCAACCTCAATACGCCCGGAGAGTTCGAGCAGGCCCGAGCAATGCTCAGCGTCCCGGCTCCACGCTGAACCCCGGCTAGTAAGCATCGCAACCTCAGTCTGATCAAACCTCTTCCGTCCTGCCCGGACTTGTTCCGGGCATCCAGGGCGCGCGGTGACTGAGGACATTGCGCCGTGGACCCCAGGAACAGGTCCCGGGGAGACGGAAGGGTGGAAAGCCTAACCGAACGACGAGACGCGCCAGATGCCGCTCAGATCACGTGCAGCAGCAGAAGTACGATGACGATCACCACCACGATGCCGATGCCGCCGCTAGGATAGTAGCCCCACGAGCGGCTCGAGTTCCACGACATGCTCGGCAGCGCACCCAGCAGCGCCAGGATCAGGATGATGATCAGAATGGTCCCGAGCATGACAGCCCCTGTCTTCTAAGTTTGCGGAAGCGACGGGCCCCCGTCCCGCAACGCTAACGGCAACGCTTGAACCGGGTTCCGCTCAGTCCATGAACAGGGTGGCGGGGTGTTCCAGCAGGCCCCTGAGGGTCTGGATGAACTCAGCCGCATCCCAGCCGTCCACCACCCGGTGGTCGAAGGAGGAGGAGACGTTCATCATCTTGCGCACCGCGATCTGGCCATGGCGCACCACCGGCCGCTCGATGATCTTGTTCGGACCGACGATGGCCACTTCGGGATGGTTGATGACGGGCGTGTGCGCCACCCCGCCCAGCGGGCCGAGGCTGGTGAGGGTGATTGTCGAGCCTGAGAGTTCAGCCGCCGTGGCCTTGCCCTCGCGCGTGGCCTTGGCCAGCCTGCCGATCTCCGTGGCCAGGCTCCAGATGTCGTGCGCCTGAGCGTCGCGGATCACCGGCACGATCAGGCCGTTGGGCGTCTGGGTGGCCATGCCCAGGTGCACGGCGGCGTAGCGGCGCACGATCCCGGCGTCGTCGTCGAAGCGGGCGTTGATCTGCGGGTACTTGGGCAGCGCCTTGCACAGCGCGCGGACCATGAAGGGCAGGAAGGTCAGCTTGGGCTGGTCGGCGCGCTTGGCGGCGTTCAGGTGGACGCGCAGCTCCTCGAGCTCGGTGACGTCGCACTCCTCGATATAGGCGAAGTGCGGGATGCGGCGCTTGGCCTCCGACATCTTCTCGGAAATCTTGCGACGCAGCCCGATCACCTTGACCTCGGTGACCGCGTCGGCGGATGCGACCCTGGCGCCCGGAGGTTGGGTGGGCTTGGCGGCGTGCGCGTCGAAGTCCTCGCGGGTGATGCGGCCGTCCGGGCCTGTGCCCTGTACCTGCCCCAGGTCCACGCCCGCCTCGCGCGCGCGGCGGCGGATGGCGGGAGAGGTGAGCGCGCGGTGCGCATCGCTTTCGAAGAAGGCGGG
>CAXTRP010000321.1:0-4238 GCA_964246615.1 uncultured Caulobacteraceae bacterium
GCACACCGCTGGACGCACCGCGAGGCGACAGCAGAGCCTGAGCTGGCCTTCCGTACACCACCCTCACCTGTCGTTCCAAGGATCCGCTTTCGGCCCCAGGACAGCTTGGCGCTTGATGGTCGTTCAGGTTGCGGGCGAGCGGCCCGCCCGGCGTCGCAGACGCGCCAGCCGTCTCAGCCGGCGCCAAAAGCGGGTCTTCGCCGGTTCGGGGTAGGGCTGAAGATTTAAGACGAACTCTTCGGCGGACTGGCGCCACGAGAAGGTCTCGGCATAGCGGCGGACGGCCGTGCGGTCGAGCTTCAGGCAGTCCATACAGGCTTGGCGAAGGTCCTCGTTCACCTCGCCGGCGTCCGAGCCCGGGATGATGTCGATGGGTCCAGGCGCGGGATAGGCCGCGACCGGCGTCCCCGCCGCCATGGCCTCAAGGATCACCAGGCCGAAGGTGTCGGTGAGCGAGGGGAACACCAGGGCGTCGGCGTGGGCGTAGTAGGCCGCCAGGGCGTCGCCGGACTGGGCGCCGGCGAACAGCGTGGCGGGATAGCGCGCATGCAGCGCGTCGCGCGACGGGCCGTCGCCGACCACCACCTTGGTCCCAGGCAGCTCCAGGGCCAGGACAGCCTCGATGTTCTTCTCCGGCGACACCCGGCCGACGTTCAGGAAGATGGGACGCGCGACGCCTGCCAGCAGCTCGGGGAACTGAGCGGCACGGTCGGGATGGAACAGCACCGTGTCCACCCCCCGCGACCACGGCGACAGGTTGCGAAAACCCCGCCGGGTCAGCTCGTCGCGCATGGTGGGCGTAGCCACCATGATCCGCCCCGAGGCGCCGTGGAACCAGCGCATGTAGGCGTAGCCGGCGGACACCGGCGCGGGGAACCGGGCGGCGATGTATTCCGGAAAGCGCGTATGATAGCTTGTGGTGAAAGGCAGCTTCCACTCAAGACACAGCCTGCGCGCCGCCAGGCCCACCGGCCCTTCGGTGGCCACGTGGATGGCCTCGGGCTCGAAGGCGCGGAACCGCTCCTGCATCGGCTCGTAGGCGCCCAGCGCCAACCGGATTTCCGGGTAGGTCGGCATGGGCAGGGTCTTGAACTGGTCCGGGGAGACGACCTCGACCACGTGACCCATGGCCCGGCACTCGGCCACCGTCCGCGTCAAGGTACGAACGACGCCGTTCACCTGGGGCTCCCAGGCGTCGGTGGCGAGCAGGATGCGCATCAGACGAGGCTCACCGGCGCACGTGTGATCGTCGTGTCCGGTCCATCGTGTCGAGGATGGTCCACCGAGATGCGCGTCCCGTGCAATCCAAGCCCCTCGACCGCCGCGCACCGACGGTCGCCCCTTTCATGTCGACCCGCCGCCCCGAGATCGGCCGGCGGCCCGGGTCGGTCCACCAGCCGGGCGATGGCTATAGGATCAACGTCTGGACGTGGCGAGGGCTTTCCTGTCCTCGCCGTTGCACGGAGCCGCTCCGAAATCGTAGCCTCAAGCAAGATTTGACGGCTAGGCTATTTGCGCCGGCGATCCTATCTTCCCCGCTTGTGCACTGCAGCAATCGGTTTTGAACATGGACGCAGCGATCGACGATTTCGACGACCGCGCCGCCTCGGCGCCGCTGGAGGTGCGCCCGCGGCAAGCCGGGGACAGTCCCAAGTCCCTGCGCACCCGCGCGCGCATCCTGGACACGGCCCTGCGGCTGTTCGCTGAAATCGGCTACCACCCCGCCAGCAACGCGGCGATTGCAGAGGCGTCCGGGCTTACCCGAGGAGCCATGCTCTATCATTTCGCCAGCCGCGAGGCGTTGCTCGACTCGGTCATCCCGCACATCCAGGCTGCACGCGCGCGGCTGTTCGAGGACGCGGCCAACCAGATGCCCGCCGGCACGGATCGCACGGAACACGCCATCGACAGCTACTGGCGGCTACTGCACCAGCCCGCCTTCGTGGCCTTCGCGGAGCTGGAAACCGCCGCTCGCACCGATATCCCGCTTCGCGACCGGCTGCGGAGCGCACAGGCGGACTTCGATCGAGCCCAGGTGGGCGAGACCATGGCGGATCTTGTGCGAGCCGGTGATTCGCCACGGTTGCAGGCCAGTCGCGACCTTGCCCGCTTCGTGCTCGAAGGTCTGGCGCGCGCGCACCTGGCCTACGAGGCCGACCCGCGCACGGACCGTCTGCTGGCGGTGGTGAAGCGCGCCGCGCGCATGCTGAACCGCAAGGGCTCGGTGGCGGACATCTGGCCGGAGGGCTGAGGGGCTCGTCAGCCGCCTCGGATGTCTAGCGCGCGCGTCAACCAGCCGGTCCGCCCCGCGCCTGCGCTTCTATCGGGGCCAGATCGCCTGGGCGCTTGGCGAACACGCGTCGAGCCTCTGCGAGGGCGCGCTGCTGGCCGGTCAGATCGCTCAGGACCCCGTAGGAGCGCACCAGCCTGGCCCAACCTGCGGCATCGTCGGGATGGGCCTGCAGCGCCGCCGCTTGGCGGGCCACCATCGCCTGGATGAAGGCGGCCTGTGGTCCGGCGAGGGGCGAGGCGGTCGGGCCGCCCGCCAGGGGCCCGGATGCGCCGGCTGACGACGCCTCCGGCGCTGCTCCGCCCTCGGCGCGTGCGATCTCCGTGTGCAAGGCCTGGCGGCGGGGATCGTCGGTCGGCATGTCCGCCTCGAGCTTGCGCCATTCCGCAAGCCCGGCTGCGGCGTCGCCACCGGCGATTTGCGCGCGAGCGAGGTAGTAGCGGCTGGGCGCATTCCCCGGATCGAGCTTCAGCGCGCGCAGGAAGGCGGCCGAGGCTTGCGGCGTGACCTTGCCGCCGGCGTCCAGCACCAGCGCCTCTCCCTCCGCCGCACGCAGGCTGGCGCGCTGGGGGGCCAGGGCGGCGGCGGTCTCAAAGGCGCGCGAGGCGTTGAAGCCGTCCCCCGCCGCCAGCTCGGCGCGGCCCAAATAGTCGTAAACCTGCGGGTCATGCGGGCGGCTCTTGGCGATCTCGCGCAGGATAGCGGCCATGCGCGGCGGATCGAGCGAGGCCGGATCGCCGCGCCGCCAGCCATCGAGCCGCGCGGCGTACGGCTGGTCGCCCAGTCCGGGCGATCCGATGGTCAGATAACCCGCAAGCGCCAGCATTGCGGCCACCAGGGCCGCGAACGCTGAAGCCAGCCGACTGGTCCGGCCTCCCACGTGCTCCGGCATCCGACCCGTATCGGCGGTGCGCAGCAGCCGGCGGCCCGCCTCCGTGCGGGCGGCGCGATGCTCGTCGGGGCTGAGCAAACCCTGGCGCGCCTGCTCGGCAAGCTCCGCCAGCTGTCGCCGGTGCACGGCCAGCGACGGGTCTTCAGCGCCGATGCGCGTACGCCGCGCCACCGCTCCGGCCCGCGCGATCACCAGCGCGGCGGCGGCGGCGGCCACAAGGCCGATGACGATCCAGAACACCCACATCGCCGCTCCCTAGCCCAGCCAAGGCCGCCCGCGAAGCGGCGCGCCGCTCAGGCGTCCGCGCGGGGAAGATCCAGCTCGACCTTCAGGCCGCCGAGGCTTGAGCGGGAAAGCGACAGGGAGCCGCCATAGGCCCGCGCCAGCTCGTCCACGATCGACAGCCCGAGACCCGATCCTGGCGCGCTCTCATCCAGCCGCGCGCCGCGCTTCAGCACCTCGCGGGCCTGGTCGGGCTCCAGACCCGGTCCATCGTCCTCCACGCTCAGGCGCAGGCAGCCCGCGGCGCCCGGCCGGGCGTCGGCGCGCACCCGCGCCCTGCAGAACTTGCAGGCGTTCTCCAGCAGGTTGCCGGCGATCTCCTGCAGGTCCTGGCGCTCGCCGAGGAACGCGAGGTCCTCGTCCGCCTCCCAGCCCACGTCCACGCCACGGGCCTGGAAGATACGCTCCAGGGTGCGGGCGATCTCGTCCAGCACCTCGGCCACCGGCGTGCGCTCGCCCGAGCCTTGAGAGCGGGCGGCGGCGCGGGCGCGTCTCAGGTGGTGCTCCACCTGGCGGCGCATGGCCTCGGCCTGTCGGTCCACGACGTTGGCCAGTATGCTGGGATGAAGCTCGGCTTCCGCCAGCATCACCGAGATCGGCGTCTTCAGCGCGTGGGCCAGGTTGCCCACGTGGGTGCGCTGGCGCTCCACGACCTGCTGGTTGTGGTCGAGCAGGGCGTTGAGTTCGCTGGCCAGGGGCGCGAGTTCGGAAGGGTACACGCCCGCCAGCCGCTGCGCCCGCCCCTGGCGCACGCCCGCAACCTCCCGCCGCATG
>CAXTRP010000322.1:0-4230 GCA_964246615.1 uncultured Caulobacteraceae bacterium
CTGATGGTGGGGCTGGGCGTAGCGGGCCTGATCGCGTCCGTGCCCGTGGTCTATCTGGTCATGAAGTACGGCAGCGTCGTCTACCTGCTGTGGCTCGCCTGGCGGATCGCTACGGCTGAGAAGGCCAAGCCGGACGCCGCGCAAGCCCGCCCCATGAGCTTTCTTCAGGCCGCTGGCTTCCAGTGGATCAACCCCAAGGCCTGGATCATCGCCGTCACCGCGGTGACCGCCTATACCGACCCGCACTTCAACATCGCCCTGCAGATCATCCTGGTCACCGCGGTGCTTGCGGTGGTCGGGCTCGCCAGCACCGGGACCTGGACCGCTTTCGGTCAGGTGATCCGTCGCTACCTGACCACGCCCCGCAGACGGACGACGTTCAACATGGTCATGGCCCTGCTGCTGGTCCTGTCAGTGATCCCGGTGCTGCTGGAGCGGTGAAGGATTATGGTGTGCAAGCCGGGTGGTCGAAGGAAGACGGGGACGCATCCGGCGCCCGTTCGCATGTTTCGATCCGACATGGAGCCTGAAATGGGCGTGCAATCTTGTGACGATATCTATTGAGCCCTGATCTGTTGAGCCCCGACCCGCCGCACCGGTGGCCCGGTACACCTCTGAAAGACGGCATGCACCTTCTCGTCGCTACTCCATGCTATGGCGGGCTGGTGACACAGCGTTACATGCAGTCGATCTGCGCGCTCATACAATACGGGAACGCGCGGGGCTTCGGAGTCTCGATCGAGCTGCTGGGCTACGACTCGCTGATCCCCCGGGCCCGCAACACCTTGGTGGCCACCTTCCTGGACAAGGCGGAGGCCACCCACCTGATGTTCATCGACGCCGATATCGGCTTCAGCCCTGCACAGGTCGATCGCATGCTGGCGTTCGATCGGGAGCTGGTCGCCGCGATGTATCCTCTGAAGATCACCGACTACGGTCCTGCGGTGCTGGAGCGCATCCAGGCCGGCGAGACGCTGCAATCCGCCCAGACCCGCTATGTCGGCGTGCTGCAGGACGACGCCGCAGGCGAGGCGGTGGACGGCTTTGCGCCGGGAACTTACGGCGGTACGGGTTTTATGCTGATCCGACGCTCCGCCCTGGAACGGATGATCCAAGCCTATCCGCATACCCGCTACACCGCCTGCCATGATCGGCAGGCCCCGCGGATCAGCGCCAACAACTATGCGCTGTTCGACTGCATGATCGAGCCGCAGAGCCGTGAGTACCTGAGCGAGGACTACGCCTTCTGCCAGCGTTGGCGCGCCATCGGCGGCACGCTTTGGCTGGATACGCAGAGCCGGCTGATTCACATCGGGCCCACGGAGTTCTCCGGCGACGCCGCTCAGCGATACAGCCAGCTGCAGGCCGATGCTCTCACCGATCGCCGCCGCGCCTGACGCAGGCGATCGCAGGCGGGCGGTATCGCAGAGCCGCCCGGGCGCAGGCTTCGACCTTCGCCGCTTCCAGGATCGGGTGCTGATGACAGGCGCCCTGTCGCTCGGCGTGCTCGAAGCCTGGATGGACGGCTGGATAGCGGGCGCCGGGCCGGCCTGCCTCCAACCACAGGCGTGAGCGCGATGGCTGGTGCCGACGCGGAGCCTTATCCCCGGCCCGTGAGGGCCTGGGCGGTGGTGGGCGTGCTGTTCTGCACCGCGGTCCTGTCCTACACCGACCGCCAGGTTCTCAGCCTGCTGATCGACCCCATCCGCTCCGAGCTGAAGCTTGGCGATGGTCAGATGGCGTTGCTGCTCGGGACTGCTTTCGCGGTGATCTACGGGATCGCGGGCATGCCGGCGGGCTGGCTTGCGGACCGTGTCTCGCGGCGCAACCTGATCGCTACCGGCGTGCTGGTCTGGAGCCTGGGTACGCTCCTCTGCGGGTTTGCGCACAGCTTCGCCGGCCTGTTCGCCGCGCGGATCGTCGTGGGGCTGGGCGAAGCGGTGCTCTCGCCCGCGGCGGTCTCGCTGATCAGCGACCTCTTCCCAGAGCGGCGCAGAGGCGCCGCGGTGGGCCTGTATTTCACCGGCATCGCCATCGGCGTCGGCGGCTCGATCTTTATCGGCGGCGCGTTGCTGGGCGGCGTGCAGCGAGGGCTTCTGGCCTGGAGCCCGATCGCCGCCTGGCCGCTGTGGCGCCAGGTCCTGGTGGCCATGGCCGCGCCGAGTTTTCTCTGGGTGCTGGTCATCCTGCTGATCGGCGAGCCTCCACGCCGCGCGAGCGCCGTTGAGACGACAGACGCGCTGCTGGGACGGATGACGCCGGCTATCGCGCCCGTCTATCTCATGGTCGCGATCGCCTCGCTGGTGGACAATGCGGTGGGGGCCTGGGCGCCGTCGCTGCTGATCCGGCGCTTTTCCGCCGATCCGGCCGGGATCGGCGTGCAGCTCGGGCTCGGCCTGATGCTGGGCTACGGCGGCGGGATGCTGGCGGGCGGTGTCCTGGCCGACCGCGCGCGCAGCCTGCGCGGGCCCCGGGGCAAGGTCGAACTCTGCCTTCTGGCCGCGCTGCTCGTGCTCCCGTCGGCGCTGCTGCTGAACAGTCCCGCGCAGGCGGGCGTGCTGGCGGGCGCGCCGGTCTACTTCTTCCTGTCCGCGGTCGTGACCGCATCGGGGCTATCGGCGATCCTGGACGCCACGCCCAGCCGCACCCGCGGCCTGGCGATGGCGGTGAGCTTCTTCCTGAACGTGGCGCTGGGCGCAGGGCTTGGTCCCCTGCTGGTGACCCTGGCCTCGGCGCACGTCTTCCCCAAGATGAGCCTTGGGCCGCCCCTGGCCTTCACCGCGATCGCCGCCTACGCGGTGGCCATCGCCGCCGGCCTGGCGGCGCTGAAGACATCGCCCCATGCCCGACGAGCCGCCCATGTCGTCCGAGCCTGACGACCGTTTCGAGCTCTACGATCTGCGGGTGGAGGTGGTCGCACCGCCGGGCGCGCGGCTGTATTGCTCGGCCAGGGTGGGCGACTACTTCGAGCTGCGAGGCGAAAGCCTGCACCTGCCCCCTGGCCAAGGCTTCTCCATCTACTCGCTTGCCGCCGTGCTGCCGTTGCTGGCGGCCAAGCAGCGTGCGACTCATCCCCACGACTGGATGACCAGCGATGCCGAGGTCGCCTGTCCCGACCTCCACTGCCCCTCGCGCCTGCGCATCAGCCGGCTCGGCCTTCGCACTTTCCGCCACAGCGAGACGACTGCGGTGCCACTGCCGACAGAGCCTACGCCATGAGCTTTGACGAGCGGACCGAACTCGCTCCCGGCTACGCGATCTCCCGGGTGATCCGCGGCGGCTGGCAGCTCGCCGGCGGGCACGGCGAGATCGACCGGGCGGTGGTCGAGGCCGACCTGCTCGCCTTCTACCGGGCCGGCGTCACCACCTTCGACTGCGCCGACATCTACACCGGAGTGGAGGCGATGATCGGCGACTTCCGGACAAGCGTCGCCGATCGCTTTGGGACGCAGGCGTTAGCTGGGCTGAAGGTGCACACCAAGTTCGTTCCCGATCTCGACGTCCTGCCCCGCATCGACCGCGCCTATGTCCGCAGCATCGTCGAACGTTCGCTGAGGAGGCTGCAAACCGAGCGGATCGACCTCGTGCAGTTCCACTGGTGGGACTACGCCGTTCCCGGCTGGCTGGAGGCGGCCGGCTGGCTCCACGAGCTGCGCGTCGAGGGCAAGATCGAACTGGTCGGCGGCACCAATTTCGACACCGATCGGCTTGAGGCCCTCGCCGCCGCAAGCGCGCCGCTGGCCACGCTGCAGGTGCAGTATTCCCTGCTGGACCGCCGGCCCGAGACGAGCCTGGTGGAGGCGGCGCGCAGGCAGGGCGTCGGGTTGCTCTGCTACGGCACGGTGGCCGGAGGCTTCCTCAGCGAGCGCTGGCTCGGCCGGCCGGAGCCGGCGGCTCCCTTGGAGAACCGCTCGCTGGTCAAGTACAAGCTGGTGATCGACGACTTCGGCGGCTGGGACGTGTTCCAGCGCCTGCTGCAGGCGCTGGACCGGATCGCCCGGCGTCATCGGGTGGACATCGCGACGGTCTCTAGCCGCTACATCCTCGACAGGCCGGGCGTGGCGGCGGTGATCGTCGGCGCCCGCGACGCGTCGCACCTGGCGGCGATCGAGGGGCTGGGCCGCTTGAGGCTGCAAGCCGAAGATCGTGCCGAGATCGCCGCGGTGGTCGCGCAGAGCCGCCCGCTGGACGGCGAGGTCTACGCCCTTGAACGCGACCGCACCGGGCGGC
>CAXTRP010000323.1:0-2470 GCA_964246615.1 uncultured Caulobacteraceae bacterium
GCCGTCGTCGGCGGTGTAGTCGAGCCGCACGGTCTGGGCCTTGATGGTGATGCCGCGCTCGCGCTCGATGTCCATGTTGTCGAGCACCTGGGCGGTCATCTCGCGCGCGGTGAGCCCGCCGGTCTCCTGGATCAGGCGGTCCGACAGGGTCGACTTGCCGTGGTCGATATGGGCCACGATGGAGAAGTTGCGGATATGGGAGAGGTCAGCCATGGCCGGTGCGGTCTAGCACCCCCGCCGCCCGTGCGGGAGTAGGGCTCTGTCCGAGTATAAATAGAACAAAGTGGCAACTTGGCCAATGTTGCGTAATCGAGAAGGGCGTATGAAGGTCATGCGGACGAACTGCGCCGGGGCGGTCCACCGGGCCGGCCCGCCCTGCCGTCATCACCCCAGTGTCCGCCGAAATCGCCGCCGCCGTGCGGCCACGCCATCGCGCCCCGGCCGCGCCGGAACCTCAACCGTGTGCCTCGAGCCTTGACCCAGGCCGGACAGCGGCCGCGGGCGCGACCCTATCTCCGCCAGCCCAGAAGGAGGCGCCACACGTGCCGATCAAGCCGGGCGCCCGACCTCCTCCGGCGCTGCAGTACGAGCCTCGCCACTGCCTTGAGGTGGTGGAGTTCATGGGACGCGGCTACAGCCTGACCGCGTTTGCGGGCGAAATCGGAGCCAGCCGCGCCGAACTGTTGAAGTGGTGCGAGAAGCACCCGCCTTTCGCCGTCGCCGTGGAGCGCGCCCAGGCCCGCCGCGCCCGGATGCTGGAGGATCGGCTGCTCTGCGCCCGCGGTTCGAGCGCCTTCGTCGCGCACATGCAGGCGCTGAGGACCGCAGCGCCCGACGAGTGGCCCAACGCGCCGGCCGCCGGCAAGGGCCAAGCCAAGCCGGCAGCGCGCCGCACGCCTGCGGTCGAGGTGGGTTTGGACATACCCGACAACGGGCGGGGTGCGGACGACGTTCGTTGAGCGTCAGGGTGATCGGGCGTATATGAACAGAAGTTCCCGGGGCGGCTGCTACCGACCCGGGCGCCTCCGGCTAGGTCCGGACTGAGAGCGCGACTCTCAGCCGGAACCACCGGAAGCGGAGTTTGAGGGTCAAGCTCATACTCAGCTCCTGTGTTCATCCGGCGGCCAATCCCGCCGGACAGACTCTTTATGCACGCAAGCGGCGGCCGCCCAACGGTTCGCGGTTTGCGTGCATTTCTCTATGGGCGACGCCCATGTGAGCAGCGCGCGGAGGTCCGATGGCTTTCGGCCGCCTTGCTCCCCAGCCCGGCCCCCAGGCGGCCTTCCTGGCCAGCCCCGCCGACATCGCCATCTATGGCGGGGCGGCCGGCGGGGGAAAGACCTGGGCGCTGCTGATGGAGCCGCTGCGCCACCTGGCGAATCCGGGTTTCGGCGCGGTGATCTTCCGGCGCACCATGGTCCAGGTGCGAAACGAAGGCGCGCTTTGGGACGAGAGCGAGCGGCTCTACCCGCCGCTCGGCGGGCGGGGCGCGCGCTCCAGCCTGGAATGGCGGTTCCCTTCCGGCGCCAGCGTGCGCTTCGGCCACCTGGAGCACGACAAGACCGTCTACGACTGGCAGGGCGCGCAGGTGCCGTTGATCGGCTTCGACGAGCTGACCCACTTTTCCGCCAGGCAGTTCTGGTATCTGGTCAGCCGCAATCGCTCCACCTGCGGGGTGCGGCCCTACATCCGCGCCACCTGCAACCCCGACGCGGACAGCTGGGTGGCGGGCTTCATCGCCTGGTGGCTGGACGAGGCCACGGGGCTGCCGAGGCCGGAGCGCGCGGGCCGGCTGCGCTGGTTCGTGCGGGTGGAGGACGCCCTGGTCTGGGCCGACGACCTCGGCGACCTCTACGGCCGCTATCCGCACCTGCCGGCCAAATCGGCGACCTTCGTGCCGGCCAGGCTTGCGGACAATGCGGCGCTGACCTCGGTCGACCCCGGCTATCTCGCCAACCTGCTGGCCCTGCCGGCGGTCGAGCGCGGGCGGCTGCTGGACGGGAACTGGAAGGTGAGGGCGGCCGCCGGCCTGCTGTTCCGAAGGCATTGGTGCCGCATCGTGGACGTGGCGCCGGAGGGCTTGCGGGCGGTGCGCGGCTGGGACCTCGCGGGCACGCCGAAGACGGCGCACAACGATCCCGACTGGACCTGCGGCACCCTGATCGGGCGGAGCGACGCGGGCGCCTACTACGTGCTGGACCACGTGCGGCTGCGCGACACGCCGGGCGAGGTGGCGCGGCTGATCCGCCATACCGCGGAGACCGACGGCCTGGCCGTGGAGGTTTCCCTGCCCCAGGACCCCGGCCAGGCCGGCAAGGCGCAGTCGCTGGCCCTGATCTCGGGGCTGGACGGCTACACCGTGCGCGCGAGCCCGGAGAGCGGCGACAAGGCGACCCGCTTCGGCCCCTTCTCGGCCAGCTGCGAGGCGGGGGCGGTGCACGTGCTGCGCGGCGGCTGGACCGAGGGCTGG
>CAXTRP010000323.1:2480-4230 GCA_964246615.1 uncultured Caulobacteraceae bacterium
TGGTTCGCGAGCCTGGAAGCCTTTCCGGAAGCCCGCCACGACGACGACGCCGACAGCACCTCGCGCGCCTTCAACAGCTTCCTGGCGGCGCGGCTGAACAGCGAGGGCTTCCTGGAGCTGCTGCGGCGGCAAGCGGAAGCCTGATCAGCGTATAAAGCCTGCGAGGCCGGAGGTGAGATGATCGCCAAACCTTCGGCCCTGCAGCCCTACGCCGTCTCGACGCTGGTGCGGACGCGGGACGGCCGCCTGGAACACGCGCTGCACATCGTCGAGGCCGGCAGCCTGGATGCGGCCGAGGGGCGGGTGCTCGCCCAAAGCCTGCTGGAGGGGCGCAGGCTCTGCGGCCTGCTGACCAAGGCCTGCCGCTTCGACCCCGCCTGATCTCGCCTTCTTCCAATCCCTTTTCGAGCGGAGCCCTTCATGCCTCCACCCGGCGGCCTGCGCACGGCCTTCAGCTTCCGCCTCAGCGATGCGGGGCGGTGGCGATCCACCTTCCAGCCGTCCGGCGCCCTGTTCACGCCGGGCAGGCCTATCGCGCCGAGCGACCCGCAGCCGGTGCGCGCGCTGGACTTCAACGTCGGCGCCAACACGGTCTCCACGCCGCGCGCCTCCGCCCCGTTCAGCTTCGCCGAGCTGCGAGGCTTCTCCAATGTGGAGCCCGTGCGGCTGGCCATCGAGACGGTGAAGGACCAGATCGAGCGGCTGGACTGGAGCATCCGCCCGCGCCACGCCGCAAGCGTCGCCGCCGGCGAGCCGGACGCGGCCCGGCTGATCGCGCGCTTCTTCGCAAAGCCTGACGGGGTGACCCCCTTCGCCACCTGGCTGCGGGCGCTGCTCGAAGACCTGCTGGTGCTGGACGCGCCGGCGGCGGAGAAGCGGCGGGACCGCTCCGGCAAGCTGGTGGGGCTCGACGTCATACCCGGCGACACGCTGAAGCTGCTGGTGGACGACACCGGACGGCGGCCATGCGCCCCGGCTCCGGCCTTCCAGCAGGTGATCAAGGGCGTGGTCTGGGCGGAGCTTAGCACCGACGACCTGCTGTATGCGCCCCGCAACCCGCGGCCGAACCACCTCTACGGCCTGTCGCCGGTGGAGCAGATCGTGGTGACGCTGAACACGGTGCTGCGCCGCCAGACCGCCCAGCTCGGCTATTTCACCGAGGGCAACGTGCCCTCTGGCCTGCTGAACGCGCCATCGAGCTGGGGTGCGGACGCCATCCGCACCCTGCAGGAGGCCTGGGACGCACGGCTGTCCGGCGAGGCCGCGCTGAAGTCCAAGCTCTACTGGGCGCCGGCAGAGACCAAGTACCAGCCGTTCAAGGACAGTCCGCTGAAGGACGACTTCGACGAGTGGCTGGCGCGCATCGTCTGCTACGCTTTTTCTTTGCCGCCGACGCCGTTCGTCAAGCAGATGAACCGCTCCACCGCCGACAGCGACAGCGAGCGGGCCCAGGCCGAGGGGGCCGAACCCCGCAAGCTCTGGTGGAAGCGGCTCGCCGACCGGCTGATCGCCGACGAGTTCGGCCGCCCGGACCTGGAATGGAGCTGGTGCGACGAAACCGACGTCGATCCCCTGGTCCAGGCCCAGATCGACGACCTGAACCTGCGCAACGGCTCGCTGACGCTGGACGAGGTGCGCGACCGCCGCGGCCTGCCGCCGCTCCTCGCCGGCGACCAGGCCCGCATCTACACCGCCACCGGCGCGCAGAGCCTCTGAGCCCGACCTGATCCTCCCCTTTCGGGGGAGGGGG
>CAXTRP010000324.1:0-4222 GCA_964246615.1 uncultured Caulobacteraceae bacterium
CGGCGGGCGAGCGGCGCATCTTCGACTTCGCCCGGGTGTGGCGCAACCGCGAGCGCGGCCCCCTGCACCACCCGGAATTCACCCTGCTGGAGTGGTACCGGGCGGAAGAGCCGTACGAGACGCTGATGGCCGACTGCCACGCCCTGCTCGCGCTCGCCGCGCAGATCGCCGGGGCCGAAGCCTTCACCTTCCGCGACAAGACGTGCGACCCGCGCGCCGAGCCGGCGCGGCTGAGCGTGGCCGACGCCTTCGCAGGCTTCGCCGGGATCGATCTGCTCGCCACCGTGAACGCCGGCGGCCTCACGGACCGGGCGGCCCTGGCAGCGGCGGCCCAACGGGTCGGCGTGCGCACCGCCGAGGACGACACCTGGTCGGACGTGTTCAGCCGCGTGCTGGTGGAGCGCATCGAGCCGCGGCTGGGGCTGGGTCGGCCGACGATCCTCTACGAGTATCCTGTCGCCGAAGCAGCGCTGGCCCGGCCCACGAGGCACGACGCCCGCGTGGCGGAGCGCTTCGAGCTCTATGCCTGCGGGGTGGAGCTGGCCAACTGCTTCGGCGAACTCACCGACCCTGCCGAACAGCGCCGCCGCTTCGAAGCCGAGATGGCGGAAAAAGCCCGCGTCTACGGCGAACGCTACCCCCTGGACGAAGACCTGCTGTCCGCCCTCGCCCTCATGCCCCCCGCCAGCGGCGCCGCCCTCGGCTTCGACCGCCTCGCCATGCTGGCGACGGGGGCGAGGCGGGTTGAGGATGTGATCTGGACGCCGTGACAAGGACTGGCTCGATGTAGTAACAGTGCAGTTGTGACTGCACGGTTCGAGTGGGATCGCCGAAAGGCGGACAGCAACCTTCGCAAACACGGAGTCAGCTTCGAGACGGCCGAACGCGTCTTCGCCGATCCCTTAGCCCTTTCGGCGCAGGACCGCGTAGAAGACAGCGAACTGCGCTGGATCACACTGGGCCTTGTCGACGGCGCTTTGCTCCTACTGGTGGCGCACACCTTGCTAGAAGGGGACGAGGATGGAACAGAAATCGAGGTCATCCGCATCATCTCGGCGCGAAGGACCACACGGGCAGAACGAAGACGCTATGAAGACCAGCCTCGTTAGCCACACCCTGGACTTGGCCGCCCTTCCTCCGCTCACCGAGGCTCAGAAAGCGGAACTGGCGGCGTTAGCCGCTCTGCCAGAGGCTGATATCGACCTAAGCGACATTCCTCCCCTACCGGACGAGGCGTGGGCGAATGCGGTGCGTGGCCGCTTTTACAAGCCGGGCAAGACCTCCACGACCGTGCGCCTTGATGCCGACGTGCTGGCCTGGCTGCGCTCCCAAGGTCGCGGCTACCAGACCCGCCTCAACGCGATCCTCCGCCGCGAAATGCTGGCGACGCTGAAGGGGCGATGAACGGCATCACCTCCACATGGATGAAAGCAGACCGCATGAGACACGGCTATGAGTGGCCTCTAGCCATTGTGGTCGCGACGCCAGCGGTCAGACACGTCCGCGCAACTTGCCTCTTGATCGCGTTAAGCTAAAGCAACGTAATGTTCGACGGGAACCGCACTGAACTCGAGCGATATCTCACAGGTCTAGCCGGCCATTACTATGTCTATCTTCTCTGCCGTTCCGATGGGCAGCCCTTTTATGTCGGAAAGGGGTTGGGCCGCCGTGCGCTGGAACATGAGTTGGAGGCACGGCGACATCATCCGCTTGGAGAAAGCAATCCTTTTAAATGCAATGTCATTCGCAAGATCATCGCGTCGGGAGACAATTTGCGCTATCGGATCGACTCCGCATTTGGGTCATCCAATCAATTAGCTTGTTTGCAGCGAGAGGCTGAACTCATCGCGCAATATCGTCGCTTACACGAAGGTGGGTGCCTGACCAATTTGGCCGGAGGCATGGGAAATGTTTCAAGTGCGGCACCTTTCAGTCGTGATAAACATAGTGCTACGCTTGCTGGTGAACCGGCGGGCAATCGCGAACGCGCGATTCTGAACCGCTTCCTTCAGGGGATCGGGCCTGTTGCCAGCGTTCCCGTAAAGCCTGTTTCTCAGATGTCTCGGATACTGCCAAGTACACCCCATCCCCAGGCTCGATCGCCCACTGCCCGGTGCGCTTACGCACTTATCGCCAGTGCTTCATCTCATGGCATTCGTCTCGCGCCTAGTGTCCGCATTCCTCGAGCTTTCATCTATCAGGAGGTAGCTGCAGTAATCGAAAATGGAGCATCGCGAGACCTACTCAAGGCAGGCATGGCGATGCTTGTCCCGGCATCCGACCCTCAATCTGAGGCCTTTGAACTATCCAATCAACATCTGGCTTTGCTGAAGAAATTGGTTGGCGTCGATCCCCTCGCCGCGAGAGGCTTAATATGACTTGCGTGATTTCGTGGCTGGAAGGGGTCGTTCCCGGTCTTTAGGCCTTAGCCAAATAGCCGACCTTCATCCTCTCCGGCCCGCATTTGCCTCGCCCTCCCCGCACCGCCATACCTGCGCCGGTGAAGTCTCTCCGCACACCCGCCGACCTGGCTGACGCCGGCCTAATCTCAGCCGCCGACTTGCCGGCGTTGGAGCGGGTGGCGGGGCGGTATGCGGTGGGGGTGACGCCGGCGGTGGCGCGACTGGTGGACCGGAGCGATCCGCAGGACCCGATCGGGCGTCAGTTCATCCCCCAGGCGTTCGAGCTGCTGACCCTGCCCGAGGAGCGCGCCGACCCGATCGGGGATGAGGCGCATGCGCCGGTGAAGGGAATCGTGCACCGCTATGCCGATCGGGTGCTGCTGAAGCTCACCCACACCTGCGCGGTCTACTGCCGCTTCTGCTTCCGGCGCGAGGTGGTGGGGCCGGCGGGGGCCGGCGACCTGACCTCAGCCGAGCGCGAGGCGGCCTACGCCTACATCGCCAACCGTCCGGCGATCTGGGAGGTGATCCTGACCGGGGGCGACCCGCTGGTGCTCTCGCCGCGGCGCTTGGCCGAGGCGATGACGCGGCTGGCGGCCATCGAGCACGTCAAGGTGGTGCGGCTGCACACCCGCGTTCCCGCCGTCGCGCCCGAGACGGTGACAGGCGAGCTGGTGAACGCGCTGAAGGCGGCGGGCAAGGCGGTCTATGTGGTGCTGCACGCCAACCACCCGCGCGAACTCACCCCCGCCGCCCGCGCCGCCTGCGCCCGGCTGGTGGACGCAGGCCTGCCGATGCTGAGCCAGAGCGTGCTGCTGGCCGGCGTCAACGACGACGCCGCGACGCTGGAGGCGCTGATGCGGGCCTTCGTGGAGACGCGGATCAAGCCCTACTACCTGCACCACGCAGACTTGGCGCCCGGCACCGCACCCTTCCGCACCTCGCTGGAGCAGGGCCAGGCGCTGATGCGCGCACTGCGCGGCCCGGTCTCCGGCCTGTGCCAGCCGACCTACGTGCTCGACATCCCCGGCGGCTACGGCAAGGCGCCGGTGGGACCCTGCCACCTGCACGACGGTGAGGACGGGCTGGAGGTCGAGGCGCCCGGCGGTTTGCGCCACCCCTATCCGCCGCGGAGCTGAGTGCGTCCGGTTCTGACGCAGGCAGGGGCGAGTGTGGACGGCGATGAAGGCGTCCGCGTTCCCCTCTCCCGTCCTGCCCGGACTTGTTCCGGGCATCCATGGCGCAACGTCTACGTGGACCCGCTGGGCCATGGACTCCAGACAAAGGCCCTGGGATGCGGAGAAAAGGTCAAGGATTGTACGCTCCACACACATCGATGGCAGCGGCAGCGGACATCCGGATGCACTCGGTTCGCTGGACAGCGATGATATCGCTTACGCCTGACGCACTTTCCGCGATCCGCTTAGGCCGCCACCCGCGTACGGTGGAGCGCCTTGAGCACCTCGACGGCCTGGGCGCGTTCCAGCGGCTTCAGCTGCTCCCAGATGGACCACAGACCCTCCGGGTCCGAAGGGTCGCGCATGATCAGGCTGGCGCGATCGGTGCGATAGACCTGAGCCAAGATCTCCAATAGCGACTGGCTGTAGGGCAGCCGTCCGCGCTCGATTCGGCTGAGCGTCGCGTGAGTCATGCTCATGGCGCGGGCAGCCGGGCCGGCGTCCGCCCGGGCTTCCGCCGCGCGTTCGACACGGTCGGCGGCCTGCTCCAGGGTCAGCCCCGTCGCCTTGCGCCATTCGCGCAGATAGTGGCCCGGATGGGCATCGTCGTCCGCCGCCATGTGCGCAGGATGCAAAATGTCG
>CAXTRP010000325.1:0-4219 GCA_964246615.1 uncultured Caulobacteraceae bacterium
CCGGCAGCAGGGCCTGGCCCCGCTGGAAGTCGCCCCCCTTCACCCTAACGTGTGCGCCCGCCGCCGGCGCTTCGCCCTCGAAGCTGACCGCGGACCCGTCCCGGGAGGCCCGCTCCTGCACGACGACGGAGGCCCCACCCGGAACTTCCGCGCCGGTGAACACCCTGACAACCTCATCAAAGGTTGGCGAACGCCCACCGAAAGGCCGGCCTGCCGCGCTTTCGCCGACGAGATCGAACGGTCCGGGCCAGTTCGGGCTGTCCAGCGGCACGGCGTATCCGTCCATGGCCGAGGCGTCGAAGGGCGGCTGATCGCGCACCGCCAGCACGGGCTCGGCCAGCACGCGGCCAAAGGCGCTGTCCAGCGCCACCCGCTCGGACGCACCTGGCAAGACCGCCGCCAGCATGCGCCGCCGCGCCTCCTCCACCGGCAGATCCTTCAAAATGGCGTAGGTCATGGCTGCGCCCGATAGTCTCCCGACGCTCCGCCGGTCTTCTGCAGCACCCGCACGCCGCCGATCACCATGGCTTTATCGGCGGCCTTGAGCATGTCGTAGAGCGTCAGGCAGGCCGTCGCGCAGGCGGTGAGCGCCTCCATCTCCACACCCGTGGGTCCGGTGGTCCGGACCCGCGCCTGGACCCGCAGGCTTGATCCGTCCGCCGCTTCGCCCACCTCGACCTCCACCTTGGACAGGCTGAGCGGGTGGCATAGCGGGATCAGCTCGGCGGTGCGCTTGGCGGCCATGACACCGGCGATCTCGGCGACGGCGCGCACATCGCCCTTCTTGCCCGCGCCGGTGCGGGCCAGCTCCAGGGTCGCCGGGGCCATGTGGAGGAACCCCTCCGCCACCGCCTCTCGGACGGTATCGGGCTTGGCCGAGACGTCCACCATGCGGGCGCGACCCTCGGCGTCCAGATGGGTCAGGTGCGGGGAAAGCGGGCTCACCGCTCCAGCAGCCGGGGCATCAGCTCCACCATGTTGCAGGGGCCGTGGCGGCTGTCGAGCTGGGGCGCAATCACCGACCAGCCATCCTTCACCGCCCCGTTGGAGCCCGGCAGGCAGAAGACGAACACGCCATCGATCAGCCCCGCCGTCGCTCGCGACTGCAGGGTGGACAGGCCAATGGCCGCATAGCTGACCATGTGGAAGACCACCGAAAAGCCGTCCAGCCGCTTATCGAACAGCGGCTCCAGAGCCTCCGGCGTCACGTCGCGGCCGGTGATGCCGGTGCCGCCGGTGGTGATCACCACCTCCACGCCGGCGGCGATCCAGCTGCGCACCTGGGCGCGGATGGCGTCCACGTCGTCGCGTACGATGGCTCGGTCGTCCACCACGTGGCCTGCGGTCCGGGCGCGCTCGGCCAGCAGGTCGCCGGAGGTGTCGCTCTCCTCGTCCCGAGTGTCGGAGACGGTGAGCACAGCGATCCGCACGGGCTTGAATGGCTTGGCCTCGTCGAAGCGGCCACCCGCAGCCTTGGGCAGGATGGGGATCGCCGCGTTCATCCAGCGTCCTCGGCGGCGGGGGCGACGTCCCACCGCGCAGCGTCCACGTGGTCCTGGACGGTGGGCTCGATCCAGCGCTCGCCGCCAGCGCCGCGCGAACGCTTCCAGAAAGGCGCACGCGATTTGAGATAGTCCATCAGGTGGTCCGCCGCCTCGAACGCCGCGCGTCGATGGCTTGCAGCGGTGGCGACGAACACGATCGCCTCGCCGGGTGCGATGGCGCCGTAGCGATGCACGACGAGGGCGTCCTGCAGATCAAAGCGCATTTCCGCCGCTTCTACGGTCCGGCCGATCTCGGCTTCGGTGAAGCCGGGGTAGGCGTCCAGCTCAAGCGTGTCGGCCTGGCCGTTTTCGGCGCGCATCAGACCGGTGAAGCTCACCACCGCTCCGGTCTCCCGCCTGCCGGCGCTGAAGGTGTCGAGAAGTTCGCCCGGCCGAAAGGGCGCGGTCTGCAGCCGCACGCTCATGTCAGCCGCCGCTCATGGCCGGCATGAAGGCGACTTCGGCGGCGGGCGCCAGCGCCGCGTCGCCCCGCGCCAGCACCCGGTCGAGCGCCACCTGGACGCCCGGGCGCGTCAGAGCCTCGCCCAGTCGCGGGTCGTCCGCGGCGAGTTGCGCCCGCAGGGCGGAAAGCGCTGAGGCCGCCACCTCCCGCTCGCGCCAGCCGGCGATGTCGGACAGGGCGCCGAAAAGCAGGACCCGCGCCATACTAGCCTCCGGTCGTGGACATATGGCGACCTGTCGCCGGGGCGGAGCCCCGCGCGATGACGAAGTCGTGGCCCTTTGGCTTGGTCGCAAGGGCCCCCTGGATGGCCTCGCGCACCGGGCCATTGTCATTGGGGTGATCGCGCAGCAGGTCGCGGAGATCAGTGGCGTCGTCCTTGCCGAGACAGGTGTGCAGGGTTCCCGTGCAGGTCACCCGCACCCGGTTGCACGTCTCACAAAAGCCGTGGCTGAGCGGAGTGATGAAGCCGACCCGGCCACCGGTCTCCGCCAGCCGGATATAGCGGGCAGGCCCACCTGTGGTGTGGGCGTCGGGCGTCAGCGTCCAGATGGAAGCCAGCGTCGCGCGCACCCCATCCAAGGACACGAACTGATCGCTGCGATCCTCGTCCATGACCCCCAGCGGCATGGTCTCGATAAGGCTGACGTCGATCTTGCGGCCGTGCGCCCAGGCGACCATCGTGGGGATGTCGGCGAGGTTGTCGGCCTTCAACGCCACCATGTTTATCTTTACCTGAAGTCCGGCGGCCTGGGCGGCGTCCAGCCCCGCCATGACCTTGTCCAGATCGCCGCCGCGGGTCAGGCGGCGGTAGGCGGCCGGATCGAGGGTGTCGAGAGAGACGTTGACCCGCTTCACGCCGCACCGGGCCAAGTCATGGGCGAACTCGGCGAGGCGGATGCCATTGGTGGTCAAGGTCAGTTCGCGAAGCGCGCCGCTGCGCAGATGGCGCGACAAACCCTCCACCAGACCCAGGAAGCCCTTGCGCACCAGCGGCTCGCCGCCGGTGAGCCGCAGCTTGGTTACGCCCATGCCGACGAGCACCGCGCACAGACGGTCCAGCTCCTCCAGGCTCAGCACCTCGGCGCGGGGCAGGAAGACCATGCGCTCAGGCATGCAGTAGGTGCAGCGCAGGTCGCAGCGGTCGGTCACCGACACCCGGACGTAGTCGATGCGCCGCCTTTGACCGTCGAGCAACGAAGGCGCGGGCGCGGGCGCGCCGCCCTCGCCGAAGCGCGCATCGCTTAGGGGCTGATCATGGATGTCGTAAGGTGTCATGCGTCCGCCCGACAGGACGCTCTAAATGGACCTTTCTCCATGCAGGTCAAACACCCCCAAGGCCCGCAGGTTCGTTTCGCAGCGTGTTTCCCGATCGGTTGGACCATGGATAGCGATGATCCCGTAATGAAGGGGACCGGCTGAAGTGGATGTTTTCCCCGCGGCCTTTCCGCTCCACGGCTTGAAGGTCGTCGTCGTCGGCGCCGGGGAGGCGGCGGACGCAAAGGCCCGCCTGTTCGACGGATCGCCGGCACAACTCATGCGCATCCCCCCGGACCGCTCGCAGGAGGTCGAAAGCTATGCGGGCGCAAGGCTGGCCTTTATCGCGCTACCGGGTGACGCGGCGACGGGAGCCGCTGCGGCGGCGCGCGCTGCCGGAGCGTTGGTAAACGTGGTGGACCGGCCCGAGCTTTGCGACTTCAACACGCCCGCGATCATCGACCGTGGTGCGGTGGTGGGGGCGGTGGCGACCGGCGGCGCTGCGCCTCTGCTGGCTGCCGAGTTGCGGCGCGGGATCGAGGCGCGATGGCCGGCGGGGCTCGGCGGGGCGGCGCAGCTGATGCAGCGGCTGCAGGCGGAGCTGCGCGCGGCCTTGCCGGCGGTGGCCGACCGCCGGGCCTGGCTGCGCGGGTTGCTGGAGGGTGCGGCGCCAGGGCGGGCGATCGACGGCGACATGGCGGGAGCGTTGGCGCTTGCCAGGGCGCAAATGTCGGCCGTGGAGCGGATCGGCCAGTTCAGCATCCTGGTCCCGCCGACGTCGGTCGACCTGTTGAGCCTGCGCGCCCTACGAGCGCTTGGCCGCGCCGACCGGCTGGTAGTGGCGCTAGACACAGATCCGGCCCTGGTCGCGCTCGCGCGTCGTGACGCTCCAGTCAGCCGCCTGGGCGCGATCGACGTCGCAGCGATCGCTGCGGAAGTCGGCGATGGGGCCTTCATC
>CAXTRP010000326.1:0-4175 GCA_964246615.1 uncultured Caulobacteraceae bacterium
GCGACCGCGGATGTGGCCGGGAGAGGGCGCCGCCGCCCGACCCCGCTTCGTCACCCGCAGCGCGCGCACCCCCACCCAACCCTCCCCCGTCGAGGGGAAGGGCGAGTAGCGGAGACAATCATGAGCGTCATCGTCAACGTCGGCGACCTGCGTAAGCGGGCGCATCGCAAGCTGCCAAAGGCGGTGTTCCAGTATGTCGACGGGGGCGCCTATGACGAGCTGACCCTGCACCGCAACCGTGACGACCTGAACGCGCTCGCCTTGAACGAGCACGTCATGACCGACGTCTCCAAGCTCGACACCACCGTCGCCATGGTCGGCGACAAGGCGTCCATGCCCATGGCCATGGGACCGGTCGGCATGTGCGGGATCGTGTGGCCGAACGGCGAGATCGCGGCGGCCCAGGCGGCGGAGGCGTTCGGCATCCCGTTCTGCCTTTCGCTGTTCTCCATCAACTCCATGGAGGATGTCGCCAAGGCGGTGAAGACGCCGTTCTGGCAGCAGCTCTACATGATGAAGGACCGGGCGGTGAACCAGCACGTGATCGAGCGTGCGGACGCGGTCGGCTGCTCGGCCCTGGTGATGACGCTGGACGTCCACGTCCACTCCCAACGCTGGGCGGACAACCGCAACGGCCTGGTGGCGCCGCTGCACCTGATGCCCTCCAACGTGGCCAACATGGCGCTGCACCTGCCCTGGGCGGTTCGCATGCTGGCCAGCAAGTCGCAGACCTTCGCCAACATGGCGCCCGAGCATCCGGAGGCCAAGTGGGTGATCCCTCTGGCGGAGTGGGTGAACCACGGGTTGGACAACAGCATCGATACCGAGACCATCGCCTGGGTGAGGTCGCTCTGGCCCCGCAAGCTGATCCTGAAGGGGATCATGCGGGTGGACGACGCCAAGCGCGCGGTGGATCTGGGCGCCGACGCCATCATCGTCTCGAACCACGGCGGGCGTCAGCTGGACAGCGCGCCTTCCACCATCTCGGTGCTGCCGGAGATCGCACGCGCCGTGGGCGACCAGATCGAGGTGTTCTGGGACGGCGGCCTGCGCAGCGGCTTCGACATCGTCAAGGCCATGGGCCGAGGCGCCAAGTCGTGCCTGAGCGGGCGGGCGTGGATGTACGGGCTGGCGGCGAACGGCGGCAAGGGCGTGACCAAGTCGCTCGACATCATCCACCAGGAGCTCAAAGACTGCATGTCGCTTGGTGGCTTCACTGATGTGAAGGCGATTCCGGAGGGCACGGTCTCGGCCCAGCCGGGACTCTGAAAGGCTTTGTCCTCGCCCTTCCACTCGCCTCATCGAAGATGAGGTCGATGGAGATGTCGGTCCCTGCGCATTGCAGCCCGGCGCTCGCTTCCCATCTATGTCTTGCGCATTGATGTGTAGTTCGCGCTGGAGGAGATCGCCGTGCTTGAGCCCACCGTCTCGGAACTGCAAGACATCCGCCGCCGGGTGGAGCAGGTCGCCAAGCTGTCCGACGGCTTGGTGAAGATCGGCGGCCTGAGGCTCGGTCTGGATGGCGCGCTCGCCTGGTTACCGGGGGTGGGCGAGATCTACAGCACCGCGGCCGGCGGCTACATCCTGTACCAGGGCGTGCGGGCTGGCGTGCCGGTGACGACGCTGGCCAAGTGCGGAGCCCTGCTGCTCGGCCGGACCGGCATCACCGCAGTGCCCTTGGCCGGCCCCTTGGCGGCGGACTTCTTCACCGCCCACCGCTGGTCGGCCAGGATGGTGCTGAAGGACATCGACAGGAAGCTCGCGGCGATGGCCGCGCCGACCCCGGCGCGCGAGGGCTTCGTGCGCCGGATGTGGAGCGGCAAGCGGCCGATGGCCGGCGCGTTCTGAATGCTCGCCTCCTCCCCCGCCTAGCCGGGTAGGGGAGGAGGCGGATGGCCTCAGTCGCTGCCGGACGACACCACCTCGTAGGTCGCCGTATTCCCCACCGCGCTTGCGACACCCGAAGCTTGGCCCGACAGCCCCTGGGCCGTCAGGCTGCTTTGCACATGCACCGCGCCGGAGTTCACCTGCTTGTTGTGGGCGCTGATGGTCCCGTTGCAGGTGGCGCAGGCGTAGGCGCTGACCGCGTTGCCGACGCCGGTGGCGCTGACATAGGCGTTGCCGCCTTCACCGACCGATCCTCCGTAGAGGCTAGCGTTCACGGTGATGGCTGCAGTGTTGTTCTGGTCGGTGGACACGCCGGTGTAGGAGCCGGCGTTGGACACCACGGTGCTGTTGCCCACGCCGTAGCCGGTGGTGGCCGCCGTGCCGTACCAGCTACCCAGGCTCTGGTTGTTGGAAACGTTGACCGCGCCAGTGTTGGACTGCGTGGCGTCGATGAAGTCGCCGTAGCTGTCTGAGTAGACGTTGAAGTTGTTGGCGACCGCCGACGTCGTGGATGCGGCGTCCCCGCCATAGGCTTGGCTGTTCGCGGCGAAGGCTTGGGTGACGCCGGCTTGGGACTGGTTGACGCTCAGCGTCACCGGTGAGTTGGTGGTGTTGGCCTCCACGTCGTTGGCCACCGCCGTCGCGGTGTAGCTGGCTTCGTCGCTCGCCTGTACCGCGGCCGTGTTGATCGCCGTGACGCCGCCGAGGCTCGACTGCTTGGATACCGCGTTCACCGCACCGTTGGAGACGTTCCACCCTTGGGTGTTGCCCACAGCCGTCGCGTCGGCCGACGTCGTCTGGGCGTAGCCGCCGACATAGAGGTCCGCGTTCGCGCCCGCACCCGGCCCGTTCAGCGTCTGCACCGACGTGCCGGAAACCGTGCCGCAGCAGGTCGCCGCCGTGGCCGTATTGCCCGTGGAAGAGGTCGAGGTGATGACGTAGGGCGAGCCGCCGCCGTTGATCAGCGTGCTGCTGGTGGCGGAGACCTGCCCCCCCACCGCCTGGTGCGACTGGAAGTCCAGGTCAGCGTTGGCGCCGGACGCGCTCACCGCGTTGCCGACGGCGGTGGTCACCGTGGTCGCGCCCTGATCGGCCTCCTGCACGTTCAGCTTTTGCCCGGCGACGACGTCGCCAAGCTGCATCTGGTCGTTCAGGTAGCTGTTGGAGGGCGTGGACGTCTGGCTAGTAGCGGCCCCGCAGAGCGACAGGCTCGCCGCCACGGCGGCTGTCCCAGCCAGCAGGATCTTCACGTGTGCGTGCATTGTTCTGATCCAGGTTGTTATAGGCAGGGTAGTAGCCGCCGGTCAGGCCGGTGGTGGTGGGTGGCCCCATCGGGTCGTTATTGGGATCGACGCAGGCCTGAGGGCCTGGCGCGCCATACAAGTTGGACATCATCTCCACGGTCGCCCGCTCGATCATGGCGCGCACCGCGAGCTGGATGGGCTCCAGCCCGCCTTCGCCTGCGGAAATGTCGATGACGTTGCTGCCGAAGAACTTGAACAGGCCCAGGCCCACCTGGCGGCCGTAGATCTGCTTCTGGTAGGAGACCACGTCGACCACCTCCATGGTCTTGGTCTCAACCAGGCGCAGGTCCAGCGCCACGTTCATTACGTAGAGCTGGCCCGACGCCAAGCCCGTGCCCTTGGTGGCGTCCTGCTTGCCGCCCTCGGCGTTGATGCCGGCGGAGCGGATGTTGTAGTTCAGCTCGGTGATGCCGCCGACGAGATAGAAGTCGGAGCCCGGCACCTGGCCGGCCATGATCTTGCGGAACGGCGCGGGGCCGCTCGGGCCGCCGGGACCCGGAGGGCCGGCCTGATCGGAAATCAGCTTGTTGTTGGCGTACTTGAGCTCCAGCTCCGACACGCTGGTGTCGTAGCGCTCCACCAGCGGCGCGCCCGCCTTGGCCAGCGCCGAGATGGCCATCAGGGATGCGCCCTGCGTCACCTCGCGGCCGCCGTTGTCTTCGGCCTTGCCGGTGTAGTCGGCGATGCGGCCCACCGCGATCCTTGGCGCATGCACGCCATAGTGCTGGGCGTACTGCGACAGGCAGACCAGCGCGGCGGAGTAGGGCGTGGGGTTCGCGGTCACCGGCGCGTCGCCGATCGGGCTGGCGTAGTTGCCCCCGGGGCCCGCCACCGGCGAGACGCAGCCTGACAGGGCAACAGACGCCGCGCCCGCCATGCCCAGCAGGCGGGATTTGCTCATCAACGTCATGGACGACATCCTATTGGCCGGCATCGAGGTTCACCTTCCCGTTCAGGACCGTAGTCGCAGACACGTTGCCGTTG
>CAXTRP010000327.1:0-4164 GCA_964246615.1 uncultured Caulobacteraceae bacterium
GCCATTCGGGCACGTCGTAGGACTGCATCCGCCGGGTCATGCCCATGAAACCCAGCACGTAGAGCGGCATGAAGGCCAGATAGAAGCCCACCAGCCAGCACCAAAAGGCGGCCTTGCCCAAGCCCTCGTGCAACCTGAAGCCGAAGGCCTTGGGGAACCAGTAGGTGTAGCCCGCGAACAGGCCGAACAGCGTGCCGCCGATGATGACGTTATGGAAGTGCGCCACCTCGAACAGGCCGTTGTGCAGCACGAAGTCCGCCGGCGGCACGGCCAGCAGCACGCCGGTCATGCCGCCGATGATGAAGGTGACCATGAACCCGATGGACCACAGGATCGGCGTGGTGAACCGAATTGTCCCCCCGTAGAGGGTGAACAGCCAGTTGAACACCTTCACGCCTGTGGGCACGGCGATGATCATGGTGGTGATGCCGAAGACGGCGTTGACGTCCGCCCCCGCCCCCATGGTGAAGAAGTGGTGCAGCCACACCATGAAGGCCAGCAGGCAGATGGCCATGGTGGCCATGACCATGGAGCGATAGCCGAACAACGGCTTGCTCGAGAAGGTGGAGATCACTTCCGAGAAGATGCCGAACGCCGGCAGGATCAGGATGTAGACCTCAGGGTGGCCCCACGCCCAGATGAGGTTCATGAACATCATTACGTTGCCGCCACCCTCGTTGGTGAAGAAGTGGAAGCCGAGGTAGCGATCGAGCAGCAGCATGGCCGAGGTGGCGGTCAGGATCGGAAAGGCCGCAACGATCAGAAGGTTGGAGGCGAGTGAAGTCCAGCAGAACATGGGCATGCGCAGATAGCTCATGCCCGGCGCCCGCACCTTGAGGATGGTGGTGACCAGGTTCACGCCGGACACCAAGGTGCCGATGCCTGATATGCCCAGCCCCCAGAGCCAGTAGTCCACCCCTACCCCAGGCGAGTAGCGCAGCTCCGACAGCGGCGGGTACGGCAACCAGCCGGTGCGCTGGAACTCGCCCAACACCAACGACATGTTGACAAGCAGGGCGCCGGTGGCGGTCAGCCAGAAGCCTACCGAGTTGAGGGTGGGAAAGGCCACGTCGCGGACGCCGAGCTGCAGCGGTACGACGAAGTTCATCAGCCCGATGATGAACGGCATGGCCACGAAGAAGATCATGATGGTGCCGTGGGCGGAAAACACCTGGTTGTAGTGCTCAGGCGGCAGATAACCCGGACCGTTGAGGGCCAGGGCTTGCTGCGATCGCATCATGATGGCGTCGGAGAAGCCACGGAGCAGCATGACCAGGGCGAGGATCGTGTACATGACCCCGATCCGCTTGTGATCGACGCTGGTGATCCACTCTTTCCAGAGATATGGGACCCAGCCTTTTACGACCACCAAACCGATCACGCCGAAAAGCGTCAGTCCCACAACGCAGGAGGCGATCATGGGGATGGGCTGGTCGAGCGGCAGCGCCGCCAGGGTCAACTTTCCGAGCAGCATACTAGTGCTTCCTCTTGGGAAAAACTTGGCCAGAGAGCGTGTTGGTGTCGGGCCCCGGCCCTGGGGCGATCTTCTGGGTCGTTATATCTTCAAATAGTCCGGGCGTTGCGGAGCGGTAGGTGAACGGCTTCACGTTGGAACTCTGTTTTTCCAAGGTGGCGTAGGTGGAAGGATCGAGCACAGGCCCGATGGCGCGCGCGCTCGCCACCCAGCTGGCGAACTGCTGTGGCTGTACGGCGCGGAAGTTGAAGTGCATGCCTGGGAAGCCGTCCCCGCTGATCATGGTGGAGCGGCCCGGGTACACTCCCACCTTGTCGGCCTGCAGGTTCAACTGATCGGCCATGCCGTTCATGGTGTAGATCATGCTGCCGAGCTGGGGGATGAAGAAGGCGTTCATCACGCTGGCCGAGGTCAGGGTGAAGTGGACCGGCGTGCCCACCGGGGCCACCACCTCGTTCACGCTGGCGACCTGCTGGCCCGGGTAGATGAACAGCCACTTCCAGTCCAGCGACACCACCTGCACCTCCAGCGGCTTGGTCTTGGAAGCCAGGGGGTGGGCGGGGTCGAGATCGTGGGAAGCGACCCAGGTCAGACCGCCCAGGAACATGATGGTGAGCAGAGGCACAGCCCAGATCACCAGCTCCAGCTTGCCGGAATAGACGAAGTCCGGCAGCCGCTTGGCCCGGGTGTTCGAAGCGCGGAACCACCAGGCGAAGGCGATCGTCGCGATGATGGTCGGCACGATGATCGTGAGCATGATCGCCAGGGAGTCCAGCAGCACGACCTTCTCGGCGCCGCCCACAGGGCCCCGGGGGTTCAGCACCGCAGTTCCGCAGCCGCTCAGGCCGGCTTGCAAGACGAGCAAAGCCGCAGTTAAAGGCCTGCGACAAGGCCTTGGACCCAGAGAAATGCGAGGCGGCGCCCATAAAGGTTTCGACAAAATGGAACTCCGATCTCGTCAGCGCCCTCTTACCACCCAGGCCTAGTCATAGCACCTCAATTCGGTGTTGATCTATGTTGGCGTGTCAACCGTCAGGCTTTGCTTTAGTTCATTCCTTATGAGCCGACGATGACAGACGAACACACCGATCACGTCGAAGCCAACGTGCAGAAGATGGCGGAGCTACACGCCAAGCACGCCGGCAACGACCCATGGCTGCAACGCTTGATCATGAGGGTGACCTCGGCGCTGGGCCAGGCGTCCGCGGCCGCCGTTCTGGTGGCGCTGCTCCTCGCCTGGGGCGGCTATAACGAGCTGGGGCCCGGTCGGGGCTTCAAGGCCTTCGACCCCTTTCCGTTCCCGATCCTCAGCATGGCCGCGAGCGTGGTGGCGCTCTTCACCACCCTGCTGATCCTGGTGACCCAGCGGCGTGAGGAAGAGCTGGCCCGCCATCGCGCCCAGCTTACGCTGCACCTGGTGGCGCTGAGCGAGCAGAAGATCGCAAAGGTCATCGAACTGCTGGAGGAGCAGCGGCGCGAGAACCCGCTGCTGCCCACCCGGGACGACGATCTGGCGGCTGAGATGGCTCAAGCCGCCGACCCCGACCACGTCCTCGACCGGATCATCGAAACCCACGAGCGGACCGACGCGGGCCAGGCGTAGACGCCCCGCCCCTCCGCCTGGACAGCTTAAACGATGGTCAGCAGTTGCGAGAGCGCTGCATCAGCGGCCGACGTCACCGAACTTGCAGACGTCGGCGCGGCGGCGCTCGACACGGCGCTGGTCTGTGTGGCGGCGTTTGAGGCGGGGGCGGCGTCGGTCTGGGCGGCGGGCTGCTGCACCCCCTGTTCGCCATGATGGTGATGATGGTGGTGGACGCCGCCGGCTGAGGCCTCGGCCGGATTGCTGGAGGACGTGTCGGTCTGGGCGTTGATGAGGGCGTTCAGGCTGTCTGCGGAGAACAGCTGGCCGGGGCTTTGCAGGCTCGCCAGGGCGGATGGCGCGGTCGCATCGCCGCTGGAAGCCGCAAGGCCGGACGCGGCCAAGCCCGACGCCGTCTGCCCGTCGGCAGAAGCTGCCGAGTTCGTCCGGCTGGCCAGTCCTACGGATTGCAGCCAAGTCTGGCTGCCTGCGCTGGATATCTGCATTCCTGACCTCCGGCGGCGCGGTGATGGGCGTCGACGTGGCGGCCCCCTGCAAGATCGGGGCGCAAACGGCGCAGACCGCGTAGGTCCATCCGAGACCTGGCGGCCCATGGGTGGCGCTCACCGCGCCGGACGGCGGGACCGCCTGCTAGCGGTAGGGCGTGTCCGCCTGCGGCGGGGGCGGCGGGGCGTAGCTGGAGGCGCCGCCGTCCACCTTCAGCTGCTGGATCAGGGGATAGGTCAGATAGCCGTCCGCGGCCAGGCCCTTGCCCTTCTGCCACTGGCGGGCGGCTTGCCGGGTCTTCAGGCCCAGCACCCCGTCCACGTCGCCCACGTCGTAGCCGAGATGCTGCAGAGCCTCCTGGGCCGCGATGCGGTCGGCGCGGGGGATCGGCTGCTCCTGCGGCCAGGGGCGCACCAGGGGCGGTGCGCCGGAGATGCGTTCGGCCAGAAGCCCCACCGCCAGGGCGTAGGACATGGAGTTGTTGTAGGCGCGGATGGCGAAATGGTTGGGGAAGGCCAGCAGCGCCGGCCCTGTCCAGCCCGACGGCAACAGCAACTGGGCGGCTTCCTCGGAGTCGGCCTGCCGCCACGCCCGGCCGTCG
>CAXTRP010000328.1:0-4128 GCA_964246615.1 uncultured Caulobacteraceae bacterium
GGCGGTGGGCGCCGTCATGGCGCCGGCCAACCTCCTCCTCACCCTGCTCGACCAGGCGCCCGGCGATCCCTCCCTCTGGTCCGGCGGGGAGAAGCTTGGCGAGTTCGGCGCCTCCACGGCCATCGCCCTGCTGATCGCGCCCTGGACCGCGCTCGCCGCCCTGATCCGCCAGAAGGACGCCCTGGCCCGCCACCAGGCGCTGGCCTTCGACCTGGAGCGCAGCGAGCTGGAGCGCGAGGCGCTGGACGCCCGCCTGCACCTGCTTCAGGCCCAGGTCGCCCCGCACTTCCTGTTCAACACCCTGGCCAACGTGCAGGCCCTGGTGGACGCAGGCTCGCCGCGGGCCTCGGCGGTGCTGGCCAGCCTGACCGCCTATCTGCGGGCGGCCGTGCCACGCTTGCACGGCTCCGCCGCCGACACGATCGGCCAGGAGCTGCAGCTGGTGGCGGCCTATCTGGAGCTTATGCAGATGCGCATGCCCGACCGCCTGCGATACAGGCTGGAGGTGGAGGACGAGGTCCGCGGCCTGCGGTGCCCGCCCATGACCCTGCTCACCCTGGTGGAGAACGCGGTTCGCCACGGTATCGACCCCAGCGAGGAGGGCGGCGAGGTCGTGGTCGAGGTGACGCGCCGTGGCGATCGATGCTTGGCGAGGGTCAACGACACCGGCGTCGGCCTGCGCCCAGGCGCCGGCGGTCTTGGGACAGGCCTGTCGACGCTGCGCGAACGTCTCCGCTTGAGCTTTGCGGGCGCCGCCCGGCTGCAGCTCGTCGAGCGGGAGCCGCACGGCGTCAGTGCGGAGCTGGACTTCCCGGCCGAGGATGCAGCCGCTTGACGTGGGCTCGCCCGAGCGCGCTGATCGCCGACGACGAACCGCTGCTGCGGGACGCGCTCTCAGGCCAGCTGGCGCGGGCGTGGCCGGAGCTGGAGGTGGTCGCCCTGGCCCGCAACGGGCGCGAGGCCGTCGAGCGCTTCGAGGCGCTGTCGCCCGATATCTGCTTCCTCGACGTCCACATGCCCGGCCTGTCTGGGGTGGAGGCGGCGCGCCAGATCGGCCGGCGCGCCCACCTCGTCTTCGTCACCGCCTACGACCAGTACGCCGTCGAGGCCTTCGCTCAGGGCGCGCTCGACTATCTCGTCAAGCCGGTGGAGTTCGCCAGGCTGTCGGAGACGGTCGCTCGCCTGAAGGCGCGCCTCCAGGTCGCCCAGCCGGCGTCGGACCTGGAGCCGCTCCTGCGCCAGCTCACCCTGCAGCTGCAACCCGGCTCGAGCCTTGCGCCACTGCGCTGGATACGCGCGCAGGTCGGCCAGAAGCTCCACCTGATCGCGGTGGACGCCGTCGACTATCTGCAGTCCGACGCCAAATACACCCGGGTCGTCTGGCGCGATGAGGCCGGACGGGCCGCAGAGGCGCTCGTGCGGACTTCCCTCAAGGAACTGGTCGCCCAACTCGACCCCGCCGAGGTGGTGCAGATCCATCGCGCTTTCGCCGTCAGCCTACGAGCGGTCAGTCACGTGACACGCAACGACAACGAGACCGCGAACCTCCACCTGAAAGGCCGCAGCGATGTCCTTCCGGTGAGCCGCAACTACGCGCACATCTTCCGGCAGATGTAACCCAATCGACTTCAAAGCCCGGAGTGTTCAACGGCAACGGGCAGAGCCTATCCTCCGCGCGCCGCGCTGACGGCGACGCTTCTCAACCTTGGAGACGATCTGCGACGAGCTCCGCGGCGCGCTCGCAGGTCCGACCGGCTTCGCTGAGTTCGTGGAGCGACTTGCGGCCGAGCTGCGCCAGCAACGCCACCCCGAGCGTGGCGCCGCCCAGCACCGCGAAGAGGCCTATGGGCCCTAGGCCGAGCTTCAGGAGCAGGCCGGCCACCGCCACCGACCCGACGGTCGTCAGGGCGTTGACGATGTCGTTGGCCGCCAGGATGCGCGAGCGCTCCGCCGGCGGGCTGCAGACCTGCAGCACCGCATAGACCGGCACCACGAAGACGCCGCCCGCGGCTGCGGCGGCAAACAGGTCCAAGAGGATGCGCCAGGCTCCCGGCGCCGCCAGGAAGCTGCGGGCGTCCATCGGCGCACCCCCCGGCGGATGGAACCGGGCGAGGGAGAAGACAAGGTCCAGGAGCAGCGCGCCCAGGGCCAGCGCCGCCCCCGGAGCGAGCCGCCCCGACACCTCGCCGCGCAGGAGCCGACCCGACAGCAGAGCGCCGGCCGCCACACCGAGCGAGAAGGCTCCGAGGACCAGGGCCGTGACCGGCGCCTGGACGTGCAGCACGCCGTGAGCCAGGGGCACGAGCTGTCCCAGCACCACCGCGCCCACGATGTAGAACCACGCGCTGGCCAGCAGGCAGTAGCGCACCGCGGGCATGGCCAGGGCGCGCCGCACCAGCCGCCAGCTCTCACCCGCCAGGTTGAAATTGATCCGCTCGCGGGGCGCGCCCGCCGGAGCGCGGGGGATCGCCAGGCTGGCGAGGAACCCCAGCCCAGCCAGGGCGCAGCCGACGGCTCCGGCCGCCCACGGCGCGATCACGCCTGCGAGCAGCTGGCCGCCGAGGATGGCGACGAACCCGCCCGCCTCCATCAGCCCGGTGCCGGCGACCAGATCCCTGCGCTCCAGATGCTGCGGCAGGATGGCGTACTTGAGCGGCGTGTACATGGCCGAATGCGCGCCCGCCAGGAACAGCACGACGAGGAGCATGTCGACGGAGTGCGCCAGGAAGCCGACCAAGCCCAGCGCCATGATCACGAGCTCCGCCAGCTTGACGAACCGCACCAGCCACGCCCGGTCGAACCGGTCGGCAACCTGCCCCGCCAAGGCGGAAAGGGCGAAGAAGGGGAGTACGAAAACGCCCGTGGCCACCAACGCCAGCCGCTCTCCGGCCGCCGGATCGGCGCGGTAGACGCCGTAGCTGGCGTCGATCAGGAGCGCGGTCTTGAAGAGGTTGTCGTTGAACGCGTCCAGGACATTGGTGAAGAACAGCGGCGCGAAGCTGCGGCGGATTAAGAGCCCTGCGCCGGATCCGCGTTCAAGCATTCGCCGCCCTCCACCGCTCAGCGCGGCTTGACGACCCGGAGGAAAGCTGAAAAATGAGCGCTGTTCAATAGATGTTTTGAGCAGCGTTCAGCGGAACCACGATGGGCCGGCGGTCTGACCATAGCCGAAGCGAGTTGGAGGCCCTGATCCTGGCGGCGGCCCGTGACCACCTGGCCGAGACGGGACTGGCGCGCTTCTCGGCCCGCGAGGTCGCCAAGCGCGTCGGCTATTCGATCGGCACGCTCTACAACCTGTTTGGCAGCGTCGACGGCCTGCTCCTGGCGGTCAACGCCGAAACCCTGCGGCGCTGGACGCGCGACCTCCGCACTCGCCTGGACGCGGGCGGCGAGGACAGGCTCGCGGCTCTGGTGCAGGGCTACTTCGCCTTCGCCGAGGCCCATCCCAACCTCTGGGCGGCCGTCTACGAGCACCACATGGCGGAGGAGAGCCCGGCTCTGGAGGCGTATCAGGCCGATTCCGCCGCCCTGATGGCGGTGGCGGGGGCCGAGATCGCGGCCCTTCTGCCGACGTCTGCGCGGGCCGATGTCGCCGCCCTCGCCCGCTCGCTCGTGGCGGCCGTGCACGGCCACTGCCACTTCGCCATCCACCAGACCTTCGACTTCCTGGGCGGGAGCGCCCCGGCCGAGGCGGCGCTCGCGCGGGTGCGCGAGGCCGTCGCGGCCGCGCAGGCGGAAGAACTCGCCTGATGGCGCCCGCCCTGGCATGGGGCTACGGCGCGGTGGTGCTGGCGCTCGTCGCGGGGTCGCTCGCCACGCTTGCGCTGCCACGGCTGAAGCCCGGCGTGGATGTGACGAACCTGAAGGCGCGGATGTCGTCCTGGTGGGTCATGGCGCTCCTGCTGCTCGCCGCCCTGGCGCTCGGCTGGCAGGCGACCGCGCTCCTGTTCGCCTTCGTCTCCTTCCTGGCGCTGCGAGAGTTCCTGTCGCTGGCTCCCGCCCGACGCGCGGATCGGTTGATCATCGCCTTCGTCTACCTGACCATTCCCGCGTCCTACCTTCTCATCGCCCTGCACATCTACCTGTTCTACCTGGTTTTCGTGCCGGTCTGGGTGTTCCTGGCGACGC
>CAXTRP010000329.1:0-1774 GCA_964246615.1 uncultured Caulobacteraceae bacterium
CTGGTCGAACACCTGGGGCGTGGTCATGGTGTCCGACGTCAGGGTCAGCACCATGATCGGGCGGTCGGCCGGGTTGACCTTGTTGTAGGTGGGCCGGCTGTTCAGGTTGGTGGGCAGGTAGGCGGCGGCGGCGTTGATGGCCGCCTGCACGTCGCGGGCGGCCCCGTCGATGTCGCGGTCCAGGCCGAACTGAATGGTGATGTTGGTGCGCCCGGTGGAGCCCGAGGTGGAGCTGGTGGACGTCATCTGGCTGACGTCGGCGATCTGGCCGAGCGAGCGCTCCAGCGGCGTGGCGACGGTGGCGGCCATCACCTCGGGACTGGCGCCGGCGAAGTTGGCGCGTACCTGGATGGTGGGAAAGTCCACCGCGGGCAGCGGGGCCACCGGCAGCACGAAGAAGGCGGCGACGCCCAGCAGCGCGATGGCCAGGGTCAGCAGCGTGGTGGCGACCGGACGGCGGATGAACAGGGCGGGCAGGTTCACGGCCCTGCCCCGAGCGGTGGCGTTAAAGATGCTTCCCCCTCGGGGGAGCTGTCGGCGAAGCCGACTGAGGGGGCCGACGCGAAGCGGCGGCGCGGCCCCCTCCACCAGCTTCGCTGGTCCCCCTCCCCCAAGGAGGGAGGATCAGGTCGCCGCCAACCAGCGTGAGACGTTTTTGGTACGACGTCCAAGCTCGGCACCCTCACGCCGGCGCGCCCCCGGCGTAGGGCGAGCCCTGGGGCGAGCCGGCCGGCGCGCCGCCGGGAGCATCCTGCGGGCCATGCGGGCCTTGGCCTTCGGGCTGGTCGCGCGCCGGGCCTTCGGGATCGCGCTTGGCGAAGCGGGAGGCCAGGGTGTCGAAGGCGATATAGATGACTGGCGTGGTGAAGAGCGTCAGCAGCTGGGAGCAGACCAGGCCGCCGATGATGCTGATCCCCAGCGGCCGGCGCAGCTCAGCCCCGATGCCGCCGCCGAGCCACAGCGGGATCGCCGCGAGCAAAGCCGCCATGGTGGTCATCAGGATGGGGCGGAAACGCAGCAGCGCGGCCTGGTGGATGGCGTCGCGGGCGGACTTGCCCTGGTTGCGCTCGGCGTCCAGCGCGAAGTCGATCATCATGATGGCGTTCTTCTTCACGATGCCGATCAGCAGGATGATGCCGATGATCCCGATGACGCCGAGGTCCTGACCGCCCAGCAGCAGCGCGATCAGCGCGCCGACGGCGGCTGACGGCAGGGTGGACAGGATGGTGATCGGGTGGATGAAGCTCTCGTAGAGCACGCCCAGCACGATGTAGATGGCGACGATGGCCGCCACGATCAGCCAAAGCTCGTTGGCCAGCGACGCACGATAGGCCTCCGCCGCCCCGGTGAAGGTGGTGGCGATGCTTTCGGGAACCCCGATCGCCTTTTCCGCCTGCTGGATGCGGGTGATGGAGTCGCCGAGCGATACGCCCTTGGCCAGGTTGAACGAGACGGTGGTGGCCGGGAACTGGTTCAGGTGGCTCTGCTGCAGGGGGGCGGTCTGCTCGCGGATGGTGGCGATGGCCGACAGCGGCACCGCGGTGTTGGCGCTGGACTGCAGGTAGATGGCGTTCAGCGCATCCGGGGAGCGGGCCACGTCGTCGCGAGCCTGCAGGATCACCCGGTACTGGTTGGACTGGGTGAAGATGGTGGAGATGATGCGCTGGCCGAAGGCGTCGTAGAGCACGTTGTCCACGCTGGCCAAGCTCACGCCCAGCCGCGCTGCGGTATCGCGGTCCACCTGGATGTAGGCCGAGAGCCCTGAGGCCTGAAT
>CAXTRP010000329.1:1784-3533 GCA_964246615.1 uncultured Caulobacteraceae bacterium
CTTGTTGGTCCAGGTGGCGAGCGCCTTGGTGTCCACCGCGCCGAGCGTGAACTGGTACTGGGTGCGGCCGGTGGTGGAGTCCAGGGTCAGGTCCTGAACCGGCTGGAGGTACAGCGAGACGCCGGCGACCCCCGCCACCTCGGCGTTCAGCCGCCGGATCACATCGCTGGCGCCCTCGTGGCGTTGTGCGAGCGGCTTCAGCCCGATCAGCACCCGGCCGGAGTTCAGGGTCTGGTTCTGGGCGTCCACGCCGATGAAGGAGGAGACGTTGGCCACCGCCGGATCGCGCAGGATCGCCTCGGCCATCTGGCGCTGGCGCTCGGTCATGGCGGTGTAGGAGATCGACTGCGAGGCCTCCGTCACGCCCTGCAGCAGGCCCGTGTCCTGCACCGGGAACAGGCCCTTGGGGATCAGGATGTAGAGGAGCGCGGTCAGCGCGAAGGTGCCCAGCGCCACCAGGAGCGTCAGGACCTGGCGGGCCAGCACCCACTGCAAGCCCCGGTCGTACTGGCGGATGGTCCAGTCGAAGCCCTGCTCGAAGCGCGCGCTGAGGCTGCGCGGCTTGGGCTCCTTGGGGTGGGCGAGCCAGATCGCACACAGGCTCGGCACCATGGTCAGCGAGATCACCGCCGAAATCACGATGGTCACCGCCAGCGTCACCGCGAACTCGCGGAACAGCCGGCCCACCACATCGCCCATGAACAGCAGCGGGATCAGCACCGCCAGCAGCGACACGGTCAGCGAGATGATGGTGAAGCCGATCTCGCCGGAGCCCTTCAGCGCGGCCTCTTTCGGCGAATAGCCCATCTCCACATAGCGGCTGATGTTCTCGATCATCACGATGGCGTCGTCGACCACGAAGCCGGACGCGATGGTCAGCGCCATCAGGGTCAGGTTGTTCAGGCTGTAGCCGAGGAAGTACATGGCCGCGAACGAGCCGATCAGCGACAGCGGCACGCTGAGCCCCGCGATCACCGTGGCCGGTCCGTTGCGCAGGAATACGAAGATCATCGCCACCACCAGGGCGATGGACAGCGTCAGCTCGAACTCAACATCCTCCACCGAGGAGCGGATGGTGATGGTCCGGTCGGTGACCGCGGTCATGGTCACGCCGGCGGGCAGCGATGACTCCAGCTGGCCCGGCGCGGTCCTGTTCAGGCACTTGGCGTCGCCCGAGCAGAAGGTCTGGGGCAGCAGCTTCTTGATGCTGTTCACCACCCCGATGACATTGGCGCCGGGCTGGCGCTGGATGTTCAGGATGATCGACGGGGTGCGGTCCTGCAGGGCGCCGAGCTGGCTGTTCTCCACCCCGTTGACGACGGTGGCCACGTCCTTCAGGTGCACCGGCGCGCCGTTCTTGTAGGCGATGATGGTGTCGGCGTAGTCCTTGGGGTTCTGCAGCTGGTCGTTGGCGTCGATGGTGTAGGCGCGCAGCGCGCCGTTGAAGCTGCCCTTCGGCCCGTTGACGTTGGCCGCTGCGATCGCGGTGCGCAGGCTCTCCAGCGACAGGCCATAGGCGGCGAGCGCCCGGGGGTTGGCCGCCACCCGCACCGCGGGCCGCTGGCCACCGGCGACCGTCACCAGGCCAACACCCGCCACCTGGCTGATCTTGGAGGCCAGCCGCGTGTCGGCCAGATCCTCCACCTGGTTCAGCGGCATGGTCTTGGACGTCAGTGCGATGGACAGGATCGGGGCGTCGGCGGGGTTGACCTTGGCGTAGGTGGGGAAGTTCGGCAGGTCGGAGGGCAG
>CAXTRP010000329.1:3543-4128 GCA_964246615.1 uncultured Caulobacteraceae bacterium
ATGGAGGCCTGGACCTCCTGCTCGGCCACATCCAGGCTCAGCGCCAGGTTGAACTGCAAGGTGATGACCGAGGCGCCCTGGGACGAGATCGAGCTCATCCGCGACAGCCCCGGCATCTCTCCGAACTGCCGCTCCAGGGGGGCGGTGATGTAGGAGGTGGTCACCTCCGGGCTCGCGCCGGGATAGAAGGTCTGGACCTGGATGGTCGGGTAGTCGACCTCCGGCAGCGCCGACAGCGGCAAGAACTGGAAGCCCACGATCCCCGCCAGCAGGATGGCGATCATGAACAGCGACGTCGCGATCGGCCGCTCGATGAACAGCCGCGAGGGGCCGGAGCCCCGCTCAGGCTCGCGAGCGGTCGCCTGGGAGTCGCTCATCCTGAGGCGACCCCATTACTTAGACTTTCACTCATCCTCCCCATCGCAGATGGGGAGGGGGACCGCGGAACGCGGTGGAGGGGCCGCGCGCCAGCGCGGAACATGCCTCGATGCGGCTTCCGCGCTCCCGCACGGCCCCCTTCCGGCCTCCGGCCGTACTCCCCCACGTCATGGGGGAGAGGGCGGAGTTGATCCTCCCGCCTTGGTG
>CAXTRP010000330.1:0-4097 GCA_964246615.1 uncultured Caulobacteraceae bacterium
CCCGAGGCTTACGCAGGTTTCGCCAAACAGACGATGGCTGGCATGCAGCAGCATGCGGGTGGTGAAGTGACCACGCCGCAAGACGTCGCCGAGGCGATTTTCCGTGCAGCGACCGATCCCGATTGTCCCATGGTCCTGCCCGCCGGCGCTGACGCCATCGCCTGGTCGCAAGGTCGCTGAACGACAGCATCCGGGCGCGCCATGCGCGCGCCCGGATGTCCATGGGCAGGCGATAGCTGTGGTATTACGTCCGCAGATCGCGGACCATGTCCGCCACCACGCCAATCAGCCGCGGATTGGAAAGGTTTAGCGCGCGCAGATCCTCGTCTCGTTCGAAGCGCATGCGTTGCGCGTCGAAATAGCGATCCATGGCTCCACGCGCGATCACAGGATCCCTGGACCGTACACCTTCGAGAATGCCAAGCCGATAAGGTTGGAAGTCCATGGCGCGCGCTCGCCAGAAGCGCACGCTACGCTCGGTCAGCGAACTGACTTGTATTTCGTTGAGCAGAGCTAGGAGGAAAGCCTCCAGCGATTGCAGGAGCGGATTGTGAGCCGCCGCCGATACAGCGCGCTGGAAACCGAGGATGGAGCGGATGATCTCGTCGACCTGTTCGACTTGGTCGAGTTCTTCGAAGCGGCTGCAGCTTGCCGCAATCCTGGCGAGGTCGTCGTCCGTCGCCCTGACCGCCGCGAGCTCGATCGAGCGCCGGCCAAGCACTTGGCGGATGTCCAGGACCTCCATGATGCCGACGCTCTCGAGTTGCAGGAGCGTCTGCAGGGCGGACGCGAGCGCAAAGCCGCCCTGGCTTCGAACGAAGCAGCCGCTGCCGTGCAGGACCTCCACAAGACCGAGCGTTTCGAGCGCGCGGATCGCCTCCCTTACCGTGGGTTGGCTTACGCCGAACCGGTTAGAAAGCTCCTTCTCAGTCGGCAGGCGCTCGCCGTCATGGACCCGGCGGGTGACGATGTCCTGGCGCAAGGACTCGATGATCTCGTCCACCACCTTGACGCGACGGCGGAGCGGCTTGGGCTCGATCGGCGTCCCCCCCGGACTATGTCCCCTGATGTTCATGTGAGCTGGTCATTACCGCGGTCCAGACCCTCCTTGCCGCGCGATCCGATGCTGCGCAAGATGAACCCGCGGATCAGCCGGGCAGGCGGATCTCCTATACATACAGCCGTGCAGGCGATCTGTTGGGTCAACGCTGCGTCGGCCAGTCTAGGAACTCGCGGCCGGAGCGGCTTTTCGCTTTTCGGTCCAGCGAACGCGTTTAGCTTCTTTGACACCCATGCCCAGGATGCGCAGCTGATACTCAGCAGCGCGCGCCGACACGTCCGGTCCGGCGCCGGCGAGGCGCGCGACGACGCCGGCCCGCAGGATCGCCAGATGGGCGTCGATGACGAACTCGTCGAGCGGCTCGCTGAAGCGGCCCTGCTCGGTCCCGAGCGCCACGTCCGAGCGCATGTAGTGAGCGACGTCTTCCTTGATCGCCTCGAATTCCGTGAACGCAGAGACGAGAAGGCGACCCCAGACGGGCTCCGCGGCGGCGACCTCGATGAACTGCTGGGTGCCGTAAGCGACCCTGGCCGCGCCGTCTTCCAGCGACAGTCTCGTGCTGCTCATGTCATCGTGCATAGCCTGGGTGACGGCGCGACAGACCACGGCGACGATTTCCGCCTTGTCGCGAAAATACAGGTAGAAGGTGCCGTTGGCGAGTTCGGCGGCCGCGGCGATCTCACTGACTGAAGTCGCGTTGATCCCGCGCTCGGACATCAGGCGCAGCGCAGCTTCGGTCAGGCGGGCTCGCGTGCGCGCCCGCTTTCCGGCGTCCGACGACAGCCTCGGCGATCGCTCTTTCATCACCACCGCCATAGCTGGCGCCGCGCCCTCGAGCAAACTTGACGACCCACTCAAACTGAGACATATCTCATCTTGTAGAGCGTGCCTCCAAGCTGCTCCGAGATTAGCTGTTAAGTCGCGTAGTTGGAATGCTCATACGGTTGCAGTGCAACGACAGAGATGGGCGCAGCTCGCGGCAGGGGAGAGGCGGTTGGTCACACACGCAGTAGTGTTTACTTGGATCGCCGGGACCACGGTTGAACAAGTGGATCAGTTGCGGCGAGCGCTCGACCTGCTGGCTGTAGAGCTGTCCGACATGGTCACCATCCGCCATGGTCCTGACCTGAAGTTCCGCGACGGCAACGGCGATTACGCCTTGGTCGCGAGCTTTGCCGATCGTGCGGGCTGGGACGCTTATCAGGTGCATCCCAAGCACAAAGCCTTTGTGCGTGACGTCGTGACGCCGCTTCAGGCCAGTCGCGTTGCGATCCAGTTCTGAATCGGTGGGAGGTATCCAGGTGAGCGAGACCCGTGGCATTGATCCCGCCGAAGCGAACGCAAGCGTGTTCGCCCTGTTCGAGCGGGCGGCCACGGCGAAGCCGGACGGCGCCTTCCTCGTCGTCGAGGGCCGGCCGATCCTAACCTATGGCGCGATGCTCGCCGAAACAGGCCGGGCCGCCGCCTGGCTGCGTTCGCTCGGCCTGCTGCCGGGGGACCGGGCCCTGGTCCAGGTGCACAAGTCGCCCGCCGCGGTCATCCTGTATCTCGCCTGCCTTCGCGCCGGTGTCGTCTTCGTCCCTCTCAACACGGCCTACCAGGAGGGGGAGATCCGCTACTTCCTCTCCGACGCCGAACCGGTGCTGTTCGTCGCCAGTCCGGGCCTGCCGGGCGAGACGGTGTCGTTCAGCGGAACGCGGGTCCTTATCGAGGCCGGGCTCGGTGCCGCTCCCTGGGCCGCGACCGTTGAAGAGCTTCCGGTCGCCCAGGCCGCAACCGGCGACGCCGCGGCCATCCTTTACACCTCGGGTACGACGGGCCGGTCCAAGGGCGCGGTGCTGACGCAGGGCAACCTCTCCTCCAACGCGCAGGTGCTCGGCCAGGCGTGGCGTTGGCGGGACGACGACGTGCTGTTGCACGCCCTGCCGATCTTCCACGCTCACGGCCTGTTCGTCGCGCTGCACTGTGCGCTGCTGGGCGCCTCTCCGATCCTGTTCCAGGACCGTTTCGACGCTCAGGCGGTGGTGCGCGACCTGCCATCCGCCACCGTCTTCATGGGGGTGCCCACCTTCTATACGCGCCTCCTGTCCGAGCCGGCGTTCGACAAGGCCCTGTGCGGCCACATGCGGCTGTTCATCAGCGGCTCCGCCCCACTGCTCGACGCGACCTTCGAGGCGTTCAGCCAGCGCACGGGCCACACCATCCTTGAGCGCTACGGCATGACCGAGGCGCTGATGGTGACGTCCAATCCCTATGACGGCCCCCGCATCGCCGGCGCCGTCGGGCCCGCCCTGCCCGGCGTCTCCGTCCGCGTGGTGACCGGCGATGGCCAGCGCGCTCCGCAGGGCGAACCCGGCGTGCTGGAGCTCAAGGGGCCGAACCTGTTCGCCGGCTACTGGCGCAACCCCGAGAAGACCGCTCAGGACCACACCGCCGACGGCTACTTCATCAGCGGCGACATCGCGACCGAGGACGAGGCCGGCTTCATCCGCATCGTCGGGCGGGCCAAGGACCTCATCATCTCCGGCGGCTACAACGTCTATCCCAAGGAGATCGAGATGGCGATCGACGCGCTGGACGGCGTGGTCGAGAGCGCGGTGATCGGCGTGGCCCACCCCGACTTCGGCGAGGGCGTCGTGGCCGTGGTCGCGCGGGCGCCGGGCCGCGAGCTGGAGCCGGGCGCGATCGCCGAGGCGATCAGCTCGGAGCTCGCCGCGTTCAAGCGGCCCAAAAAGATCGTCATCGTCGAGGAGCTCCCTCGCAACGCCATGGGCAAGGTGCAGAAGGCCGAGCTGCGCGGCCTGCACAAGGACGCCTTCGCCATCGCTCCGGTCTGACCGGCCGCGCCGTTCTGGGGATACAGGGATGCAACTGCCAAAGCCCGTCTACAAGCCCGCCTTCAACGTCACCCGCGCCAGCCACCTCGTGTCGCGTGTCCGCAATCTGGAGGCCAGCCGCGCCTTCTACTGCGGCCTGCTCGGCATGGTCGTCAGCGACGAGGACGCCAGCACCTTGTGGCTGCGCGGGCTGGAGGAGG
>CAXTRP010000331.1:0-1746 GCA_964246615.1 uncultured Caulobacteraceae bacterium
GGCGCCGCGCTGCGCACCTTGCGGGCGACCTACGATGACCGCCACTTGATTGAAGATCACGAACACCGCTGGGGCCAGCTGGTCTACGCCGCCAGTGGTGCCGTGCACGTCACCACCGCCACCCAAGTCTGGCTGATTCCGCCTGCCCGCGCCGTATGGCTACCGCCGCACGCCGCCCACAGCCTGCGTATGAAGGGCCGAACTACGCTGAGGACCCTCTACGTGCCGCCCGGCGCCTGCGCCGGGCTTGGTGCGTCGCCCAAGGGCTTGGCCATCACGCCGCTGATGCGCGAGCTGATCCTAGTCCTGACCGGCTTCGCCTTCGTCGACCTCCGCGACCCGCTACAGGCGGCGTTGGCCACGGCCGTCCTAGCGACCCTGGCCCAAGCCCCGCCGCTAGCCCTGGTGCTCACGCGCCCGCAGGAGCGGACGGCGCTGCGGATCGCCCTAGGCATCGAGGCCGAGCCGGCGCGCAACGTATCCCTAGCGCGACTGGCGGCGGAAAACGGGACGAGCCTGCGTACGCTGCAGCGCCGCTTTCTGTTGGAGACGGGCATGGCGCTGTCGGAGTGGAGGCGGGGCGCACGGTTGATGGCGGCGGCGGCCAGCCTGCTCCAGGGCGAGAGCGTCACCAGCGCAGCGCTGGACGCGGGCTACGCCAGTACCAGCGCGTTCATCACCGCCTTTCGCTCACGCTTCGGTCAGACGCCGGGCACGTTCCGGACCGGCGCGCCGCCGTAGCGGCTGAACGATCACTCCTCGTCCCCTGGTGTCCGCCGCTCCGCCCCAGGTCGAGGCCGCCATGTCGGCCCTCACGAATGTCGCCTTGTTGGTAAAAGGCTTGCGTCCGCTAAGGGTGCTCCGCGCCACTACTTGCATTTGGGTGACCCGCTCGGCTCTTCCCTTTCAGGTTGCACCTGAACACCGTTATAAGGAAGCCCATGACGGACTTCCGTTTTCTCCACGCGGCCGACATCCACCTGGACAGCCCGCTGCATGGCCTATCCCGCTATGAGGGGGTACCGGTCGAGACGGTGCGCGGGGCTACCCGAGCAGCCTTCGACAACCTGATCCAGCTAGCTCTGAGCGAGCTGGTGGACTTCGTCGTGATCGCCGGCGATCTGTTCGACGGCGACTGGCGCGACATGAGCACCGGCCTCTACTTTGCCGCCGCCGTTGGTAGGCTGGCCGAGGCGGGTATCCCGGCCTTCATATTGAACGGCAACCACGACGCCGCATCAGTGCTGACTAAGAGCTTGCCTTGGCCGGAGACGGTGAAGGTGTTCGGCCACCGCCGCCCGGAGAGCCACCAACTGCAGGAGCTGGGCGTGGCGGTGCATGGCCAGAGTTTCGCCAACGCCGCCGTCACCGACAACCTCGCCCAGGGCTACCCGGCTCCGGATCCCAGCCTGTTCAACATCGGCGTGCTACACACTGCGCTCAGCGGCCACCCGGGGCACGCGCCTTATGCCCCGTGCACCTTGGCAGAGCTGGAAAGCAAGGGCTACGACTACTGGGCGCTCGGCCACGTGCACGATTTCACCGTGTTGGGTGCAGCGAAGAACGTGGTGTTTCCTGGCAACTTGCAGGGCCGCAACATCCGCGAGACCGGCCCAAAGGGCGCGGTGCTGGCGGAGGTGCGGGACCGCGCGGTGGCTTCACTTACGCATATGCCGCTGGACGTGGTGCGTTGGGCGAGGGTGGAGGTGGATTGCTCCGGCGCCGACCGGCCCGAGGAGGTGCACC
>CAXTRP010000331.1:1756-4094 GCA_964246615.1 uncultured Caulobacteraceae bacterium
AGAGCTCTAGCCATTGATCGACTTCATGCCAGCAGGGTGGTATCTGTCACCGGCATGAGACCGAACTGGCGGGCCGCCTGCTCGACGACCAGGGTGGGTTGCGCGAGGAGGTGCGAGCGCTGGCTGCCGCGGTCTCCCCCGAGCTGTTCCTGGAGAAACTCTCGGTTCGCACTCGCCCTCTGTCTGCGCCGGAAGTGCCCGGCGAGGCGATCGCCGGTGATTTCTTGAGCTTGCTGGCCGAGGCGCCCGGGGATGCCGCCCTGGCGGAGGCGCTCGCTCGGGAACTCAGCGGGTTCCTCTCCACCACGCCCGCGCCGGAAGGCGCAGATGCAGAGGATCTGAACGCCGCAGCGCGCGCCGGTGACTGGTCGCGCCTACTGAAAGCGGCCGCGGAGACCCTGCCCTCTCGGCTGGCGCCTGGGAGCGCGGTCTAATGCGCTTCTCCGAACTAACCTTGGAGCGTTACGGCCGGTTCGAGGATTGCCGGCTGGAGTTTCGGGCCGGTGCGCCGGACCTGCATGTGATCTACGGGCCCAACGAAGCGGGAAAGTCAAGCACCCTGGCGGCGGTCTCGGACCTGTTGTTCGGTTTCGGCCAGCGAACGCCCTTTAATTTCCGCTTTGACAATCCCCTGCTGCGGGTGGGCGCAGTGCTCGAGGCGGATGATCACCGCCACCATCTACGTCGACGCAAGACAAACACCGGCAGCCTGGTCGGGCCCGACGACAGGCCGGTAGATGAGGGCCCGCTGCTCGCCTTGCTCCAGGGGCAGACGCGCGAGACATTCCGGCTGGCCTTCAGCCTCGACCACCTGCGTCTTCGCGAGGGCGGGCAGGCGATCGTAGACGCCAAGGACGACCTCGGTCGCGCCGTGTTTGCTGCCGGTTCTGGCATGACCGGCGTCTCCGCCGCCCTGACCGCGCTGGAGGAGGAGATCAACGGCATTTGGGCCCCCCGCGCCTCGGCCAGGCGCACCTACTCGGCCGCAAAGTCGGCGTTCGACGAGAGCAATCGTCAGCTTCGCGCGCATGAAATCCGGCCCAAGGCTTGGTCGGACACGCGCAAGGCGCTGGAGGAACAGCAGCAGGCGCTAGAAGCGCTGGAGGTCCGCCGCCGAGCGCTTTCCAACGAGCAGCGGCGGTTGGACCGGCTGCGTCGCATAAGCCCCGCCGCCCGTCGCCGCGAGGAGTTGGCCGCCCAAATCGTGGCGAGGGCGTATGTGACTGTCCTGTCTCCTCAGGCGGAGACGGCCGCCGAAACCGCCCTGGCCAAGGCCGCGGAAGAGGAGCGCAAGCGCGTAGCTTCCGCCGCTCTGCTAAACGAGGCGGAGACCCGCACAGGTCAACTCGATCCGGACGAAGCTGTGCTAGCCTTGGCCAACCGGATTGAGGCGGCGATCACCCAAAGCGGTGCCGAGCGCAAAGCGGCCCACGAGCTCGTGCGCATCAAGGAGGAGGCCCGAGCCAAGCACGCCCGCATCGCCGAACTTGAGGCGGAGTTGGGCTTGCAGGGTGCCGCCGACAGCCTGCCGTCCCGTCTCGGCGTGACGCGCCTGCGCGAGCTGGCCAGCGCCCACGCCCGAGGCAACTCCAGCAAGCGGGAATTGGAGCAGAGCTTGAAGGGCGCGGAGGAACGCGCTGCCCCGCTGCGAAACCGCCTAGCCGAAGCGATCGCGGACGATGTCCTGCCCGCGTTGACCGCCGCAGTGGACGCCGCGCGTGGGCTCGGGACCGACATCGACGCCCGGTGCGAGGTCCAGCGACGCGCCGCCGAACGGGCCGAAGCCGAAGCCGAGCGCGCGCTGCAGCGGCTGCACCCCTGGACTGCATCGGTCGAGGCGCTCGCTGCCCTTCTCGAGCTTGCCGACGCGGAGATAGAGGTGGCTCAGACCGCGCAAGCCCGGCTGGTCGAGGCGGGCGAGCTCGAGGCCGCCGCCATCGTCCGGATCAAGGACGACCTGGCGAAACTGGCCCTGCAGCGCGAGAGCCTCGCCGCCGGTGGACAGGCGGTGCCACTGGAGGCGCTCACTAACGCGCGCGCTATTCGAGACGAGCGGTGGCGAGGACTGCGCGCCCATCTGGTCGGGGAAGCGGCCCTGTCTGATGTATCCGCCGCGGGCGCGGATTTCGCGAAAGCCTTGGAGGAGGCCGATTCGGTAGCCGACCGTCGCTTCGGGTCAGCGGAGGCTTCCGGCCAACTGGCTGCACTCGACGCGCGCCGCTCGGCGCTACAGCTGGACCTGCAGCTCGCAGAGCGTCGGCGGGAGCAGGCCGGCGCTGCGCATGCGGAGGCTCGGGCCGCCTGGGGTGCACGGCTCACTGGTGCCGGTCTACCCGAT
>CAXTRP010000332.1:0-4087 GCA_964246615.1 uncultured Caulobacteraceae bacterium
CTTGGCTGCCGGTCGTGCTGGAACGCACGTCACCCGAGTTCGCGGCGGCGGCGTTGCAGCGGCTCAGTAATCGAAGCGGCGCGGCGCGGAGTTGGATCACCCTGGTCCGGCGACTCGCAGACGCCAGCGGCGATGTGGACGCCTTCCGCGCGACCTACGACTCGGAGGCTTTGAGGACACCTTCGGTCGCCGCGGAGGTCGCCCAGCGTCTTCTTTCGGCCGATCGGGTCGAGGAGGCCGGCGAGGTCCTGCGAGCCGCCTCGCCACCAAAGCTGACCACTGGCTCCGGCCGCGACAAGGTGAAGGTGAGCGAGCCGGACTACGGCTGGGAGAGCGGCAGGATAGAGTATCTCGAACGCAGCGGCCGGAACGAGGAGGCGCAGGCCCTAAGGTGGAGTTCGTTCGAGCGCACCCTTTGCATCGACCGCGCCAAAGCCTTCATGAGCCGTCTGCCAGACTTTGATGACGTAGAGGCAGAGGGCAGGGCGCACGTCTACGCTGCAGGCCATCGAGACTTTCAACGCGGCCTGCGGCTGCTGATGGAGTGGCCCACGCTTACGGAGGCGGCGCGGATGATCCAGGCCAGGCCGGACGAGGCCGGGGTTGCTGTTGAGCAGGCAGTGCTCTGGGCGGCGCAGCTTCAAGGACGCCACCCCTCGGCAGCACAAGCCCTCCTTCGCAAGTCGGCCGCCGCTGCTTTCCGCCGTCGGGAGTTCGCGAGTTGCAACCAGCTGACCCAAGAGGCGGATGCAATGCAGGTGGAAAATTAAGAGCGGCGCCGCCCGGCCATTTAACCTTCGTTCTGAAGCTGGTAGTCTTCAGCCTACGACGCCAGCTCCTTCTGCGCGAAGAGATCAAGGCGGGCAGACTTCCAACAATAAACCTGGCGCTTGGTCACCAGTCGCGCCGACTTGTACGCAGCCAGCCTGATCTTGGTGCGCAGCGCTTTCCTGGCCCAGGACGGCATTCGGCTGGTCGAAGTGACGCGGTTGAATTTGGAACTGAATAGGCCAGCAAAGCTGTCGAGCGGTCGTTCCTCGCCGATCCTGCTGACCGGAGGTCGGCCGCGCCGTGATCGCCGAGCGACGATAGGTACGAGCCTCATGGAAGCACATGCCATCTCCATCAACGTTGAGGCCGGCCGGTCGGTATCTGGACTGCTTATTTCGCCCAACGCGGCGACGGCTTGTCTGGTGCTCGCGCATGGGGCAGGGGCTGGGATGAACCATCCCTTCATGACGGCCGTGGCGGAAGGTTTGGCTGACCGGAAGATCGCCACCCTGCGCTACCAGTTCCCTTTCATGGAGCAGGGTTCCAAACGCCCGGATCGGCCCGCGCTCGCCCATGCGACCGTCCGGGCGGCCGTTGAGAGAGCGGCGGAGCTTCTTCCCTCGACACCGCTCTTCGCAGGCGGCAAGTCGTTTGGTGCACGGATGACGTCGCAGGCTCAGGCTGAAGCGGGGTTGCCGCAGGCGCAGGGTTTGGTCTCCTTCGGTTTTCCGCTTTACGCCGCCAAGATGCCGTCGACCACTCGGGCGGAACATCTCGCGGGTGTGCTGGTACCAATGCTCTTCCTTCAGGGGACACGCGACACCTTGGCCGAGCTAGAGCTTTTGAGGCCGATTATTGAAGGGCTGGGTAGTCGCACGACCTTGTCGGTCGTTGAAGGCGCCGACCACAGCTTTCACGTTCCCGCCCGCTTACATCGGACAGACTGCGAGGTCCTTGAGGCGATGCTGAGTGTGACCGCCGTATGGATGTCTCAACACAGAACGCAATGAGCTATGTCATAGATACTGGACAGGTAAGCTTCACGAGATAGAATTGTCGTAGCACGTGCTTCCTGCAACGGTGCAAACAAAAGCCCATTATTTGAGTTATCTGACTAACTTCGGGGTCTCACATGCGTCGAGTCATCAGGGTTACAGGTAGCGGCAGTCTCGATCGGTGGAGATCGTGAGCAAAGATGCGGTTGTATAAACCCAAGTTCTCGTTGATGGCCCAATCGACATCATCGGGCAGGGGAAAGCCGTCGGCCTCCCGTATCTTGGAGAGGCCGATGTTCCGGTTAGGGTAGCGCGTCTGCAGGCTTGGCGTGGATCGCCCTCAGCGCGACGTTCTTTCTCGGCGCGGGCGAAGGGCTGGAAGCTGCTAATTTGGTTGCCCAAGCGGTAGTCCAGCACGCCAACACAGAGGACATGTTGCGCCCGCCGCGGACTTTGGCGCACATCGAGAGAGTGACGTTCGCAAACCCTCTGAGGCTCCGCGCGTTCGTCCTCCATGAATGCCGAGCTGGAAGATCTTCGAAAGCGAATGGAAGCGGCAGCCGCCTCCATGGATTTCGAGGAGGCGAGCCGACTTCGGGATCAGATCAGTCTTCTGCGCGGTCAGCCCGAAACAGCGTCGAACAACGACATCGACACGTCGGGCCTGACCCGCCAGCGTCTGGGAGCGATGGGGCTCGGGACCAGCGATCAGAAGATGACGCCACCAGCAGATTGGAAGCGGCCCACTCCCCCTGACCCGATGACAGCTGGCCATAGGACGCCGCGGCGGCACCGTTGAGCCACAACGACAACGCGCCGCTTGAGGCGTTTGAGCAGGTCCGCTCTACGGCAAAAAGCCTCGTGGGGCCCAACGGCGACTTTCTGGAACCGAGCCAACCCGTACTTCCGACCCAAGGCGGACGTTTACACGATGACGATTTTCGCCATAGTAGCCCGCGCATCTTCAAAAGAAGACAATTGCGGATGACTGGGCTGGCTTGGTTTTCCTGCCTCGGGCTTGCGATGACCGCTTTCCTGATCTGGTTCACAATCCGGACCGCGGCAGAAAAGACTAAGGCCAGAGGCGGCGGTTATATCAATCGAACTCAAACACCGATAGTCTACACATACGTCCTGGCGGTACTGTGCGTCGTGACATTGGGTTGGACCTTCATCACGGCGTCAGCGCTTGCTCAAGTATCAGGCTTGGTGATACCCGGGTTAGCGAAGTTCCGCTAAACTGCTGACTCAGCAGTCCGACACGTCCGCTCCCCACCCTTTGCCCGTATAGGGAGCGTCCGCTCTTGGGCGGTGAGCCCAGCCAACACGGAATGGGGAGTTGCTGGAGCTGGCTGCCGACCAGAGACGGCCCTGAGCGCGGGTTCACCGGGTCCGCTTTCGGCCGGTGGCGCCAAGCTGGACCAAACGGCTGGTCCTTCCAGTTAGGCCCGCCTGCTCTACCCAACCCAACGTCCGAGTTCGCCCTGTCCGCGTTTGGAGGTGGAGCAAGGACCCGCGGCTGGCGTTCCGCGGCCGTAGTCCAAAGGTCGACCGGCTCCGACATGGCGGCCGCGTCGTCCACCTCGCTGCCGAGCCAGGTCCAGACGGACGTCCCACGGTCCTAGACGTGTCCACCTCTTCCCACAGGCGACCGCAGCCAAGCCGTTGACTCTCGCCTCGCCGAGAACGAAGAGAGAACAAGGCCGTCTTGGCCGATTGGTCAGCGTCATGGAAAGCCGAACATCGGCCAGCGGATCACTTGTCGCTCTTCGGGCGGAGATCGCCGCTGTCGAGCGGGCGAGCGTATCATCCAGGGGCTCAATCCCCTTCGGCGTAGGGCCGCTGGATGCGCAGCTGCCGAGCGGCGGCCTGCGCCTGGGCGCGCTGCACGAGGTGGCCGGCGGCGGTGTCGGCGCTGTGCATGGTGCAGCCGCGGTGTTGTTCGTGGGAGGCGTGCTCGCCCGGATGGAAGGTCCGGTGCTCTGGTGTCTGCGTCAGCGCGACCTGTTCGCTCCCGCGCTCGCCGGCGTCGGCCTGCACCCGGAGCGGGTGATCTATGCCGAGGCAGGTGACGAGAAGGGCGTGCTGGGCGTGCTTGAGGACGGCCTGCGGCACGGCGGCCTGGCGGCGGTGGTGGGCGAGGTCGCCGGCTTGGCCATGACCGCGTCGCGCCGGCTTCAGTTAGCCGCAGAGGAAGGCGGTGTGACCGCTTTTGCCGTACGGCGCTGGCGTACTGCCTCCGCTGCAGCCGACTACGGCCAGCCGACAGCCTCGCTCACTCGCTGGCGGGTCTCGGCGCTGCCGGCGACCCGGGAGGTGGT
>CAXTRP010000333.1:0-4083 GCA_964246615.1 uncultured Caulobacteraceae bacterium
CGCAGTCAAGGCCCCCGGAGTGATGCCTTCAATCCGCCCGGCCTGCCCTAAGGTCGCGGGTTGCACGGCACGGAGCTTCTCCCTCACCTCAGTAGACAGACCACCTACGCAGTCATAATCGAAATCAGGCGGCAGGATTAGGTCTTCGTCACGTCGGAAGCTTTCGACATCAGCCGCCTGGCGCGGTAAATAGCCGGCGTAAGTCGCCTCTACCTGGATTTGCTCTGCGACTTCGGGGGACCACGAAAGAAGTTCCGGCCACATCTCAGCTAAGCGAGCTATGTCGACAGCGGGTTGGACGAGCAACTGCATAGCATCCCGGCGGCGGCCGTCAGGATTGACTATGATCCCATGGGCAGCAGCCTCGGCAGGCGTCACTGTGAGCGTCGTTGCTTGGTGTCTCGCGCTCACGATGGCCGAGGCTTTAGCGTGGAAGCGCTTAGCGCGAAGATCGGAGACAAGTCCGAGTTCGATCCCCTTAGGGGTCAAGCGCTGATCCGCATTGTCGGCACGGAGCGTAAGACGAAACTCGGCGCGACTGGTGAACATGCGATACGGCTCAGTCACTCCGCGTGTAATCAAGTCATCGATAAGCACGCCGATATAAGACTCGTCTCGGCCGAAGGTCACACTGTTCTGGCCAACTGCTCGCCGAGCCGCATTCAGCCCGGCTACCAAGCCCTGTGCGGCCGCTTCTTCGTAACCCGTTGTGCCGTTGATCTGTCCAGCAAGGAATAGGCCCGGAAGCGCCTTCACCTCCAAAGCGGCATCAAGCTCTCGCGGATCTACATAGTCGTACTCTATGGCATATCCAAAGCGCTCGACCTCGACCTGCTCTAGCCCCTTTATAGTGCGCAAGAAGCTCAACTGCGCCCCTTCAGAGAGCGAGGTGGAGATGCCGTTGGGGTAGACGGTGGCATTGTCACGCCCTTCCGGCTCAAGGAAAATTTGATGTGCCGTCTTCTCCGCGAAACGGACCACCTTGTCTTCAATGGAAGGGCAGTAGCGGGGCCCGCGCCCAGTAACGTTGCCTCCATAGACTGCCGACTCGCCTAAGTGGTTCGCAATAATCGAATGAGTTCGGGTATTCGTATAGGTCACGCCGCAAGCAACTTGCTCGGTCAGGATTTTATCCGTCAAATAGGAGAAGCCGATTGGTTCGACGTCGCCCTCTTGTCGATCGACAATATTCCAGTCGATCGTGCGCCCGTCCAGTCGCGGTGGCGTCCCTGTCTTCAGGCGGCCCATACGGACGTTGGAGGCGTGGAGCCTTCTGGTCAAGCCGATGGATACGGGATCGCCATCACGGCCGCCCGGGCGCTGAGTACCCCCACGATGGATGACACCGTTTAGGAAAGTGCCGGTTGTCAGCACTATCGCGCTCGCGCGGTATGTCTCACCGGAGGATAAAACAACACCCGCAATCGTCTGATCCTCGACAAGAAGATCCTCCACGGCAACCTCCCGCAAGGTTAGATGCGGAAGGGCCTGCATTGCAGCTTGAGAGGCATGGCGGTAGAGCGATCGATCCATCTGAGCCCTCGGCCCACGAACAGCCGGTCCTCTCGAACGGTTCAAAAGTCGGAACTGGATGCCGGCTTGATCTGCTAACCGTCCCATCAGTCCATCTAAGGCATCCACCTCACGAACCAGATGCCCTTTGCCAAGTCCACCAATTGCAGGATTGCAAGACATTTCACCGATTCGATCGAGACGGTGGGTCAGGAGGGCCGTGCGGGCGCCGAGACGGGCTGCGGCAGATGCGGCTTCACAGCCTGCATGGCCCCCGCCAACGACCAACACGTCCCATGTCGTGTCTGTTTTCATTCCTAGCGTGTAGTCCCACATCCGCTATCCGTCGAGGATGCCCATAGATTGTTTCACGTGCAACATCACTTTCCGATGCAAAATTTGGCGAAAACCCGGTCCAACACAGCTTCGGGGTTGGTACGGCCAGTGACCATCTCCAGGCTACGTAAAGCCAAACGAACGTTCTCCGCACCCAACTCTGCGCCACGCGCCATATCCCCTAAGGCGCGCTGCAGATGAATGATTGCCTCGTTCAACAGTGCGCGGTGACGTGACCTGGTCACAGCAGGAAATTCAGACGGGCATAGCGCAGCAGCTACGCGCGCCGCCAGCAGCTGCAGCAGCTGACCGATTCCATCAGAGGTGGCCCATGTCTCAACAGGGCAGCCGATCTCAAGTCTTGGTTGAAGCTCGCGTGAGAGGTCGGACTTGTTCAACGCCAAAACATCACCGTGTTGAAGCTGCTGGATAGCAATTTCCAGAGTTTCTGGACGGGTCTGATCAGCGACAGCGATCCGCAAGTCGGCTGCCTTGCTCCAAGCCTCCGCGCGACGAACGCCCTCAGCCTCTATGTAGTCATCAGTATCGCGCAAGCCTGCGGTATCGGCCAACACGACCAACTGGCCACCGATGATCAGGCTAACCTCCACAACATCACGGGTCGTCCCGGGAATGTGGGTGACGATCGCCGCTTCACGAGCGCTGATCGCATTCAACAGGCTAGACTTACCAACATTGGGCCCTCCGATAAGGGCGATGCGAAAGCCTTGACGAACTCGCTCGCCTCGCGTCTCGGCCGCACCAACCTGTAATTCCGCTAAGACCCGCGAAACTGGGTCCACTGCCTCTTGCCCCAACGAAGCGGGGATATCTTCGTCAGCAAAATCGATATCGGCCTCGAGTAGCGCGAGAGCGTCCAGCAGCGTCTCCCGCCACGATTCAAACCGCTGTGACAGCGCGCCGCCGAGCTGCGCTAAGGCTTGCCTGCGTTGAGCGCCGCTTTCAGCCTCTATAAGATCGGCGATGGCTTCAGCCTGGGACAAGTCCAGCCGCCCGTTCTCGAAGGCACGCCGGGTAAACTCGCCAGCCCGTGCAACCCTGAGGCCAAGATCCTCTAATCTCTCGCAGACTCCGGCGATAACTGCTGCGCCGCCGTGCAGATGCAGCTCCGCGCTATCCTCTCCGGTAAAGCTGCCGGGACCAGGCAGCCAGAGAACGAGGGCTTGATCGAGCGTTTCGCCCGAGCCGCCTCTAAGCCGACGGAGCACCGCTTGACGCATCTGCGGCAGTGCGGCGCCTGTTAGCGTGATCAACGCCTTACCGGACCCGGCGCCCGACAATCGAACGATCGCCACGGCCCCGCGCCCTGCGGGCGTCGCGAGGGCGTAGATGGTCTCGGCGTCCAACGCCAGCTGCGTCACCGCTTGAGCGCGCCGCCAAGCCCCGCGCCAGCGGCCGTGGTCATCATCCTCATGAACTGCTCTTGCGCTTGACCTCCCATGCTCATCCAGCTGCGCATCAGCTCATCGGGTTGGAGCAGAGAGATGTTGCTGCTCAAACGAGAGGACATTTCCTTGACCATCTGGTCGTTCAGCACTGTCATATCGGGTAGCCCAAGAAAGGTCCTGGCCTCCACGGGCGTGCAGTCTGCTTCCACTGTGAACTTCATGATTCCACTCCATGGCGTCCGGGCCATCCTGGCCTCGTCAGCCTAGCCAGACAGACGCGCTGTGGCGACTGCTCTCTGCGTCAGGTGTTCATGGATTGGAAGAAGTCGGCATTGGTCTTGGACTGGCGCAGCTTATCCAGCAGGAACTCAATGGCGTCCTGTGGTCCCATGGGGTTCAGGATGCGGCGCAGCACATAGGTCTTTTGCAGGACGTCCTTGGCCGTCAACAGCTCTTCCTTTCGGGTGCCGGACTTCAGGATGTCCATGGCCGGGAAGACGCGCTTGTCTGCGACCTTGCGGTCCAGCACGATCTCTGAATTGCCCGTGCCCTTGAACTCCTCGAAGATCACCTCGTCCATGCGCGAGCCAGTGTCGGTCAGCGCAGTGGCGATGATGGTTAGCGAGCCACCCTCCTCGATGTTGCGTGCCGCGCCGAAGAAACGCTTGGGCCGCTGCAGGGCATTGGCGTCCACGCCGCCGGTCAGCACCTTGCCGGAAGATGGCACGACGGTGTTGTAAGCCCGTCCGAGACGGGTGACGCTATCCAGCAGGATCACCACGTCGCGCTTGTGCTCCACCAGCCGCTTGGCCTTCTCGATCACCAT
>CAXTRP010000334.1:0-3523 GCA_964246615.1 uncultured Caulobacteraceae bacterium
TGGACTCGCCCGTGCCGTGGGGGCCGGTGCAGGCGCCGCGGTACGGTCGGCAGCTACCGGTCAGGACGGCCTGCTGACTCCACCGCCCGCGGGAGCGCACGAACACCCAGACGCCGCCGACGCCACCGGCCACGCCGCCAACGATGCCGCAGTCCATACGACGGACGCCTTGAACCACGCGGCCGCTGCGACGCAACGAGCCGTCGCTGACACGATGGACGACGCCAAGCCGGCGTTCTCGCACGCGGCGCGCGATACGGCCCACGCGCTCGACCAGGCCGGGACCGCCACGGGGCGAGCCGCCGAAAAGGCGGGCGCCGATCTTGACCGCGCCGGCCGCCACGCAGATCGGGCCTTGCAGTCGGGCGCGGACCGGCTCACCAACTCCGATAGCAGCGGCGGCTAGTCTTACGCCCGCATTCCGCGCTTTGATCGCTCCACATGAGCTACGGCGCAGCCGCCAGGATGATCGCCCTCGATGTTCAGTTTCATGTTCGCCACCGGCATAGAGAACAGCGTCCCAACCATCCGGGGCGGCGCCGAGCGCGTCGACGAATTGGAGAAGTGCGGCTTTTACAAGCACTGGAAGACCGACTTCCAATTAGTTGAAGATCTCAGCATCCGCTTCCTGCGCTACGGACCGCCTATACATACGGTCTGGCTCGGCGTGGGCCATTATGACTGGAGTTTCACAGACGAAACTTTCAACGATCTGAAGAAACGCGACATCGTCCCGATCGTAGACCTTTGCCACTTCGGCGTGCCGGACTGGATCGGTAACTTCCAAAATCCCGAGTTTCCTGAACTGTTCAAGCAGTACGCTCGCGACTTCGCCCAACGCTTCCCCTGGGTGCAACTCTATACACCGATCAACGAGATGTATATCTGCGCCACCTTCTCCGCCAGATATGGCTGGTGGAATGAGCAGATGACGACCGATCGCTCGTTTGTCACGGCGTTGAAGTACATCGTCAAAGGCAATGTGCTGGCGATGCAGACGATCCTGGAGGTGCGGCCCGACGCCATCTTCGTTCAAAGCGAGTCGTCGGAGTATTTCCACGCAGAAAATCCCTCGGCGATCGGACCTGCCGAGGTGATGAATTCTGAACGTTTCTTGTCGCTCGATCTGAACTATGGACGTCGCGTTGACTCAGAGATGTACGAATATCTTATCGACAACGGCATGACCCGTGAAGAGTACCACTTCTTTTTGAACAATCACCTGAAACAGCACTGTGTTCTTGGTAACGATTATTATATGACGAACGAGCACAGGGTGACTGCAGACGGGATGACGTCGGCATCGGGCGAGATTTTCGGTTACAACGAAATAACGCGTCATTACTATAATCGCTATCGACTGCCGGTCATGCATACTGAGACCAACATCGCTCAGGGGCCGAACGGCGACGAGGCTGTGAACTGGCTGTGGAAGGAATGGGCCAACGTGCTTCGCGTGCGAAACGACGGGATCCCGATCCTGGGCTTCACCTGGTACTCGCTGACCGATCAGGTCGATTGGGACGTGGCGTTGCGGGAGAACAACGGCACGGTGAACCCGCTCGGGTTGTTTGACCTCGACCGCAACATCCGACCGGTAGGGACGGCCTACAAGCAACTGATCTCCGACTGGCGCGACGTGCTGCCGATGCAGAGCGTCTGCCTGGTTGCGCCTATCTCCACGCCGAGTGAGCATGGCGACGGCTGGCTGGACGGCATCCAGGATCAGGCGCGCGCCTTGAACAGAGATACAGCAGGGCGGCCCGACATCAACGCCATGGATCGCTGACCCATGATCTTTTCACCCGGCATGATCATTGTCATGGGCGCGGCGGACAACTGCGGCCCAGCCGTTCGTGCGCGGCTCGCCGCGCACGGCGTAGGCTATGGCGAACTGCTGGTCGGGTCTTGAGCATGCGCGCCTTTGGCGTCACGGCGGACGGCCGCACCATCCATTCAGCGACGCTGGCCTGGCCCGGGGGGCTGGAGGTTCAGGTGCTCGATTACGGCGCCATCGTCCACCGGTTGGGCTTCCCCACGCCGCAGGGCCTGCGCCAAGCGGTAATCGGATGCGATACGCTGGGCGATTACGAGCGAGACACCGCTTATCTCGGCGCGCTGGTGGGACGCTGCGCCAATCGGATCGCCGGTGGCCGTTTCCAGCTGAATGGGACAGAGGTCCAGCTCAGCGTCAACGAGCCGCCCAACACGCTTCACGGTGGAGCGATCGGCTTCAACAAGCGTGTCTGGCGTTTCGAGAACGTGGCCGAGGACGGCCGCAGCCTCACCCTTGCGTATAGTTCGCCGGACGAAGAGGAGGGATTTCCCGGAGCGCTCGATCTGCGGGCGATCTTCACGCTGATAGCCGCCGATACGCTACAGATCGAGTATTCAGCCGTCGCCACAGCCGCCACGCCCGTCAATCTGTCGCATCATCTGTACTTCAACCTGCTTGGCGATCGCGCAGCCACCATCTTGGACCACAGGCTTACGATCGCCGCGAACCGCTTCACCCCGGTCGGCGAGGGCCAGATCCCTACCGGAGAAATTGCATCGGTAGCCGGCACGCCCTTCGACCTGCGCCAAGGCGAGAGGATCGGCGCCATCCTCGCCCGCAGCGACCCCCAGCTGGCCCTTGGCGACGGGTTGGACCTGAACTGGGTGCTCGATCCATCGGCAGAGACGGCGTTCAACCTGCTGAGCCCAGATGGCGCAAGCCTCAGCATCAGCACCGACCAGCCTGGGCTTCAGGTCTACTCGGGTCAGAAGTTGCAGCCTCCGTTCGTGGCTCACGGCGCCCTGGTGGTCGAGCCCCAGGGCTTTCCGGACGCTGTGAACCACTCGAATTTTGCCGACGTGATCCTGCGCGTCGGCGAGACCTATCATCGGCGCAGCCTCTACCGGTTCAACGCCTGAACCCTCGACGCCTGATGCCGCAACGCCTGAACGCCGGACCACCATGCTCCGGCTGATGACCTACAACGTGCACGGCTGCGTAGGCGCCGACAAACGGCTCGATGTCGGCCGGATCGCTGCTGTGATCGCGCAGAGCCGTCCCGATGTGGTGGCTCTGCAGGAACTGGACGTGGGAAGGGTCCGCAGCGGGCGAGTGGATCAGGCGCACGAGATCGCCAGCCGCCTCGGCATGCGCTTCCACTTCAACTCAGCCTTCAGCGTCGAGGAGGAACGCTATGGCGACGCGCTGCTGACCCCCCTGCCCCACCGGCTGGTCCGCACCGGCCCGCTGCCCACCCTGCCCCGCGCACGGCTGGAGCGGCGCGGGGCCTTATGGGTCGCGGTCGAGCTGGGCGGCGGAACCGAACTACAGGTCTTGAACACCCACCTCGGGCTCGTGCCGCTGGAACAGCGTGCGCAGGTCGCCGCCCTGATCGGCTCCGAATGGATCGGAGATGCGCGCTGGCGAGGTCCCGGCGTGCTGCTCGGCGACTTCAACGCGACGTCGCGCTATGCCGCCTATCGCACGCTCACCGGCCTTCTACGCGACGTCCAGCGCGGTCCGAGC
>CAXTRP010000334.1:3533-4082 GCA_964246615.1 uncultured Caulobacteraceae bacterium
CTGCGACTCGACCACATGTTCCTGACACCCGGCATCGAGGTGATGGCGGTGCACACAGCGACTGGGCCGCTGGCGCGCGTGGCTTCGGATCACCTGCCGCTAATCGCCGATCTCAAGATTGCAACGAGCGCCTGAGGAGGCCCTGGCTGCTCAGAGCAGGACGTCGCGGTCGGAGCTTTGATCCGCCAGGGCGAGGGTGTTCGCGTCGCTCGTCGGATCACCGACGTCCTGGTCGGACGCGCGGCGGAACGGCCCGGTGAAAGCGGGGTCCGCACGCCGCCTGCGGTCCGGCCCAAAATAGGTGCTGGTGCGCACAAAAGGCCGCGGTCGGTAGATCACCGCCATGATCCGGTCCAGCAGGGTCCGCGCGTTCACCGGTTTGACCACGAACTCGGTGACGCCGGCGTCGCGCGCCTCGTAGACGCGCGATCGTCCTGAATGGCCCGTCATCATGATGACGGGGAGATAGGGGTTGCGGCTGTCGGCGGAGTTGCGGACGAAGCGGGTGAACTCCACTCCGTCCACCGGCTCCATCTTGAAGTCGATGAT
>CAXTRP010000335.1:0-230 GCA_964246615.1 uncultured Caulobacteraceae bacterium
CTTCAAGACTGTCCGACCTATATGGGGCGAGCGCCCGCCGTCCCTCAAGCCGCCGTTCCTCAAGCCGATGGGCTTGATAGCCGACCATCCTCAATCGTCAGCGCGCCCCTGGGCCGCTCCAACCTTTGAACCCACCGGCGAAGGCGTCGTGCAGGAACTCTGCGGCGAGCGACAGCGCCTCTTCCGGGATGGTGTGCCCCTGGCCTGGACAGAGCCGCCACAGCGCCGGG
>CAXTRP010000335.1:240-4080 GCA_964246615.1 uncultured Caulobacteraceae bacterium
GAGGGCGGACAGGGCGGCGAACATCGCCTGGGGGGGAACGCGGTCGTCGCGGTCGCCATGCGCGAGCAGGATCGGCGGCCGGCTCCTGATCTCGGCTGAAAGCCGCTCGGGAGCCGCCAGCAGGCCGGAAAAGCCGATCACGGCGCCGAGAGGCTCGCTGCGACGCGGCCCCACGTGCAGAGCCATCATGGTTCCCTGGCTGAAGCCCACCAGGGCGCAGGCCGAGGCCGGCAGGCCATAGCGCGCCAGCTCAGCGTCGATGAAGGCGTCGAGTGAGGGCGCCGCCGACTGCACCCCCAGCGCCAGGCGCCTGGGGTCCATGGCGGTCAGGGCGAACCACTGGAAGGCAGAGCCCGGAAAGCCCGGTACGGCCTCCGGCGCATTGGGAGCCACGAAGGCCGCGTCCGGCAGCGCCTGGGCCAGGTAGCCGGCGAGGCCCAGCAGGTCTTCGCCGTTGGAGCCGTAGCCGTGGACGAAGACGACGAGCTGGCGCGGCGGCCCGCCTGAAGCCGGGGCCGCCCGTGGACCATCAAGCCGGCTCGCCATCACGCCTCCTCCGCAATCGTACCCGCCCGTCGGCCTAGATAATAGTCCCACAGCATGTGGGTCGCCACGCCGCGGTAGGGCTTCCACATTTCGGCGCGGGCGTAGAGCGCCTTTTCGCTCAGCCGGGCGTCCGCGCCCTCCAGCACCCGCACCGCTTCCTGCAGCGCGAGGTCGCCGGCCGGGAAGGCGTCCAGCCGGCCTTCGCAGAACAGCAGATAGACCTCCGCTGTCCAGCGGCCGACGCCCTTCAAGGACACCAGGGCGGCGATGGCGGCCTCGTCATCCAGGGCGCTGAGCGCTTCCAGGTCCACGGTGCGGCCTGCGTGCGCCTCGGCGATGGCTCGGGCGTAGCGGGCCTTGGGGGTGGATAGGCCGAAAGCTTTCAGCGCAGCCTCGTCGCGGGCGAGCACCGCCTCAGCGGTGACCTGGCCCAGTCCTGACACCACACGCGCCCAGATGGCGGCGGCGGAGGCGACGGACACCTGCTGCTCGGTGATCAGCTGAACGAGGCCTGCGAACCCGGCCTCGCGCGCCCGCCAGTCGAAGGGGGCGATCAGGGCGTGCGCCCGGGCGAGCACGGGGTCCCGCTCCGCCAGCCAGACGCGGGCGGCTTCGATCTGGGAAGCGGAGGGCTGCGGCAGGGGCTCGCCTCAGGCCGGTTGGCGGGCGAGAAGAACGCTGTTCAGGCTTTGGCGCAAGGGCGTCGCCGCTGGTCATCACGGCCGGAGGCAGCCGTCTGCGCCGGTGTCCCATCTTAGCGGCCCGTAGGGAAGACAGCGGCGCGCGGAGCTTATGGCTCGCGCGCCGCCGGTATCTGTCCGATCAGCCGCGGAAGAGGCTGAGCAGGTTGGACGAGGACGAGTTGGCGATGGACAGGGCCTGCACGCCGAGCTGCTGCTTGGTCTGCAGGGCCTGCAGCGTCGCGCTTTCGGCGGCCACGTCGGCGTCCACCAGGTTGCCGATGCCGCTGGTCAGCGTGTCGCTGAGCTTGGATACGAAGCTCAGGTTGGTGGTCACCGCATTGGCCTCGGTGCCGAGCTTGGCCACCGCGCTGTTCACATTAGTGATTGAGCTGTTGATCGTGGTCAGCAGGTTGGAGGCCGCAGTCGCAGTGGTGAAGCTGGCGGTGGAAGACAGGGTAAGGTTGGCTCCGCCCAGGGCCAGGGACTGTGCGGCGAGCGTCAGCTTGTTGGAGCCGCTGGGACCCGACAGGGCGTAGAGCGAGACGCCGCCGCTGGCGATGACGTTGGCGCCGTCGAAGCTGGCGTTGGAGACTTCGTTTTTGACCTGGGTGATCAACGACTTGAAGTCGGAGTTGATGGCGGAGCGGTCGGTGGTGGACAGCGAGGTGTCCGAGGCTTCCAGCGCCTTTGACTTGATCTGGTTCAGAAGGTCCGAGATGGTCTGGCCGGCGGTGATCGCCACGTCCAGCACCGAGGCGGCGCGGTTCAGCGAGTCGGTGACCGCACCGAGCGATGCGACCTGGGAGCGCTGGCCCTGGGCGATGGCGTAGATGGCGCCGTCGTCCTGGGCGCCCGCGACGCGCAGGCCGGTGGAGACCTGGTTCTGGGCGGTTTGCAGGGAGGCGTTGGTCTGGTTCAGCGTCTGGAGCGCGATCTGAGCGCCGACGTTGGTATTGATGCTGTTCAGCGACATGGCAGGAACTTCCTTCTTGGGTTTCCGGCGCCATTCGGCCCCGAGAGCATTTTGCTCAAGGCTGTTCCAAGCAAGCGCCGGGCCAGCCGCCGACCCGGGCCAGCGCCGCCTAAGTCCTTGATCTGCCGCGTTCATGTCTTGGTAAGCAGGGCGATCTTGCCGGCTGGCGCTAATGTCGCCCGGCAACTTTTGCCGGCTGGGGAGGCAGCTTCTGCAGCCTGGCGTTGGAGGACCTCGCCTGCAGACGCGCGAAGGCCTAAATGGAAGTCCATGGCGCTCGATCTCGCCCTTCCCTCCCCGTCAGCGGGGGCCCTAGACATCGCGGACGCAGCGGTGCGCGAGGCCATGCGCCTGCCGATCGGCGCGCGGGTGGTGGCGGCCATGTCCGGCGGCGTCGATTCCACGGTGGCCGCCGCCCTGCTGAAGCGCGCGGGTTACGATGTGGTCGGCGTGACCCTGCAGCTCTACGACCATGGCGCCGCGGTGAAGAAGGCCGGCGCCTGCTGCGCCGGGCAAGACATCCGTGACGCGCGCCAGGCGTCCGAGCGGATCGGCATCCCCCACTACGTGCTCGACTACGAGAGCCGCTTTCGCACCCAGGTGATCGACGACTTCGCCGACGCCTACCTGCGTGGCGAGACCCCGATCCCGTGCATTCGCTGCAACCAGACGGTCAAGTTCCGCGACCTGCTGGACGTCGCGCAAGACCTGGGGGCGGATGCTATGGCAACGGGGCACTATGTCCGCCGTGTGACAGGCGCTCGCGGCCCAGAGCTGCACTGCGGCGCCGATGCGGCTCGCGATCAGAGTTACTTCCTTTTCGCCACGACGGCGGAGCAGCTCGACTACCTCCGCTTTCCGCTCGGCTCCCTGCCGAAGCCACAGGTGCGCGAAGCGGCGGCGGCGCTCGAGCTGTCCGTAGCCGACAAGCCCGACAGCCAGGACATCTGCTTCGTGCCCGAAGGCAAGTATTCCACCCTCATCGACAAGCTGCGCCCCGACGCCGCCGGCGGCGGCGAGATCGTTCACATGGACGGCCGGGTGCTGGGCCGTCACGCCGGAGTGTCGCGCTACACGGTCGGCCAGCGCCGAGGCTTGAAGGTGGCCTTAGGGGATCCGTTGTTCGTCGTGGCGCTGCAGCCAGAGCACAAGCGCGTCGTGGTGGGGCCTCGAGAAGCTTTGCTGACCAGCGCCCTGACGCTGAAGGAGACGAACTGGCTTGGCGACCAGTCGACGATAGGCAGGGCGGCGCAGGACGGATTGGCCGTGCTCGCCCGGGTTCGCTCCACCCGGCGCGCGTCGTCGGCCCGGCTCGTCATCAGGGATGACCAGCCTAGCCTGGTGTTCGATGCGCCAGAGGAAGGCGTCTCCCCCGGTCAGGCCTGCGTGCTCTATGACGTTCACGCCCCGTCGCGGCTGCTAGGCGGTGGCTTCATTGCGGCCACCGTGCGCGCCGCCATCCCCCTCGCGCCTGCGGCGTCCAGCCCATACCGAGCCCCGACGCCGTCTGTTTAGGCTGTTGCTCAGGCGCAAGGCAGTTACGAAAACTTCGTCAGTCCGTCATAGTTTCTAGATGGACCCCCGCCTCCAAGCCTGACACATTTGATGTGCGCCTTCGGGCGTTTCCTCCCTATGACT
>CAXTRP010000336.1:0-4070 GCA_964246615.1 uncultured Caulobacteraceae bacterium
GGAAACTCGCGCCGGTCTGCAAGCACCACGCGCAGCAACTGGCCGTCGGCGATGACGTGGTTGTTGGTGACGATGATCCCGTCGGCGCGCACGATGACGCCTGAGCCCAGCGAACCCTCCACCCGGTCGCGCGGCATGGACTGGCCGCCGAACAGGGCCCAGAACGGGTCGGCCTGGGTGCGCACGGTGCGGGTGGAATAGACGTTCACCACCGCCGGCGCCGCGCGCTTCACGATGGGCGCGAAGCTCATCTTCATGGTGGCGAAGTCGGTGGGCGGGGCGCGGTTGGGCGCGGTCAGGGGCGCTTCGGGCAGGGGGGCCGCGGGCTGGGCCTGGCTCTGGGCGGCAGGATCGCTGCAGGCGGCGAGGAGCGCCAGGAGCGGCAGGCAGGCGAAACGGTTCAAGGGCATGGCAAGGCTTTTGCGGCTAGGACCCTAGACTTAAGGCCCGTCCATCCTGATGCAACAATGGCGACGGCGCCCCCTGCGCCTCAGCCGGTCGCCAGGGCGGGCGGCGATCCGGCGGAGCTGCGCCGGGTGATCAGCGCCAGTCCGAATGCGGCCACAAACAGCACCGACCCCAGATAGAAGGGCGCCCCGGCCAGCAAGGGGAAGCGCCGGGTGGTCACCAGGTGGTGGAAGATCTGGCTGAACAGCAGCGGCCCGATCAGCCCGGTCATGGCCATGATGGAGGCGTTCGCGCCCTGCAGCCGGCCTTGCTCGTCGGGGCCGATGCGCCGGCTCATCATGCCCTGCACCCCCGGCTGGACCAGGCCGACCAGGCCGTAGATCGGCACGCCCAGCCAGAACAGCGGCCCCGTGGGCGCCCAGCCGTAGATGAACATGCCGGCGGCCCCAAACGCCAGGCCGGTGTAGAGTGCGCCGCGCTCCTTGAACCGCTTGACGAAGGGCCGCACCACGCCGCCCTGCACCACAAGGCTCGCCAGCCCGATCCCGCCCAGACACAGCCCCATGGCGTTCGGCGTCCAGCCGTAGCGGAAGTTGGTGTAGAGCACCGTGACGCTCTGAAGCGCCTGGAACCCCAGGAAGTACAGGAACATCACGCCCCCCAGCTGCAGCAGGCCCGGATAGCGGGTCAGGAGCCTGAGCGAGCCGATCGGGCTGGCGTTGGCCAGGCGGAAGGGCGCGCGCCGCTCCTTGGGCAGCGACTCCGGCAGCACGAACAAGCCGTACAGGCCGTTGGTGAACGACAGGGCGGCGGCGGCCCAGAACGGCAGGCGGGGATCGACCTGGCCCAGTACGCCGCCGAGCGCCGGGCCGATGATGAAGCCGATGCCGAACGCTGTGCCCAGCAGGCCGAAGCTTGCAGCCCGGTCCTTCGGCGGCGTCACGTCGGCGACGTAGGCGTTGGCGGTGGAGAAGCTGGCGGCGGTGATGCCGGAAATGGCGCGCCCTACGAACAGCCAGGCGATGTTGGGCGCCAGCGCCATCAGCACGAAGTCCGCCCCCAGACCGAAGATCGAGAGCAGCAGCACGGGCCGCCGGCCGAAATGGTCCGACAGCGCGCCCTGCACTGGCGAGAACACGAACTGCATCAAGGCCCAGACCGCGCCGAACAGGCCCACATAGTCAGCCGCGCGCCCGGTGTTCCCGTGCGTGAAGCTCTTCACCAGGTTCGGCAGCACGGGGATGATGATCCCGATGGCCAGGATGTCGAGCAGCACCGTGACGAAGATAAAGCCCAGCGCCGCCTTGTGCCGGCGCCCGGCGACGGGGGACGCAAAGGCGGTCTGAGGCCCCTGTCCGCCTTCCATGGCTTGGATCGGCTGGTCGGGTGTTGGGGGCGGGTCGGCCATGACCCGCCTTATACGTGAGCCGTACCGGACGGCCAGCCGAGTTGGTCAGCCCGTGACGCGCACGCTGGCGATGACCTTCTGGAAGAGCGCCTGCATGGCCTGGTTGATGTCGCCGCTGGAGTCCACCTGGAAGTAGAGCCCAGTGGATGCGCAAGCTTTCATGTTGGCGGCGATCTGATCATTGGCGGGGTCGGGCGCAGTCGTCCAGGGCGCAATCCAGTTCTGGAAAGGCGCGACCCATGCCTGCCAAAAACCGTTCGTCGTCAGAGGTAAATACGTCGTGTAAAGCACGGCGATCTTGATACCATGAGCTTTTAACTGCGTACACGGCGTGTAATCGAGAGGTGTTATCTGCCTGCACGTATTGCCATTATTATAGCTGCAATTGTAAGTGTCGTTCACGCCGTCCGATACGAAGAAGATGACTTGCTGTGGGGCCAGCGCAGAAGCGCCGTTGCCGGACGATTTCAGGTTCTGAGCGGCATAAACCAGGGGCGCGTTCAAGTTCGAGTCTTCGTCGCTGTACTCGCCTTGGCCGTAAACGCCCATGACGTCGATGGCGGCGGCCGACTTCGATGCGGACGCGAGGTCGGTGGACGTCGTTCCCGCCAGCGCCGGAAAGACCTGGACGAAGCCGGGAGACGTGCTGGGATCCGAGGGCGTGGTTCCAAAATCGTAAAGGGCGACGCCGAACTCGGTTGGTAAGCCGTTAGCCGTTTCCGTACTCTGCGCAGTCGTCAGCAAGTTAGCGGAGGCTTGGGCGACATTATAAATCCTTGTATTCACTTTGAGTTTTTTGGCCAAGGCATAGTAGTCGTTGCCGTTGGCGTTCAGATCATGACACGCAAATGCGCACTGGTCCGATGTCGCACCCACCATCGTCGATATTCCGGCTTGGGTAGCCGCCACGCCCTGCGAGGGCGTGTTGTCGAGGAGCAGGTAGAAGTTGATGTAGGCCGGAATGTTGTCGGAGGCGTTGGCGGTCGCGGCGAGCTTGATCGTCTTCTGGCCGATCAGGCCTAGAAAATTCGTCGTGTACGTTCCCGAGGCCGTGACCACCGAGCTGACCGCGACGTTGCTGGCGGTCGTTGTCTTCGTCACCGCGACGCTGAAGTTCGGGATGGCGGTGTCGCTCGATGCGTTGCGGTTCGCGTTGAAGATGGCGAGGGCGTTTGCGTTCAGGTTCGTCGCCGTCACCGGTCCATCGAGGGGCTGTGTGAGGGCCGCCTGATAACCGGGCGAGGTGCGCGCCACAGCGCCCACCGCCGTCGCGTCGGCGGCTTGTTGCAGGTTGCTCTGGCGCATGGACGCGTTAGTGACGTCGATGGCGCCGCCCGCCAGCAGCACCAGCACCGGCGTCAGCAGCGCAAAGGTCAGCGCGGTGTTTCCGGCGTTCTCGCCGATCAGCCTCGCCGCCAGATGTCGCAATATGATGCCCCCAGATCGCCGACATCATTTCATACGTCCGTGAATCCCGCGTTTAAGCCGGCCGTATGATCGAGCGCTGGACGCCGGCTTTGCGGCGGCTGCTCGCGCTGGTATCCTGGCGGCCATGAGCCTGACGCCCTTTCACATCGCCTTTCCGGTGGACGACCTGGCTGCGGCGCGCGCCTTTTACGGCGAGGTGCTGGGCTGTCCCGAGGGGCGCAGCGCGCCGGAGTGGATCGACTTCGACCTCTTCGGCCACCAGATCGTGGCCCACCAAGCCCCGCCCCGGGCCAAGCCCGCCCACGCCAATGCGGTGGACGGCCACGACGTGCCGGTGCCCCACTTCGGCGTGGTGCTGGACATGGAGCGCTGGCGCGACCTAGCCCTGCGGCTGAAGCGCGCCGAGGTGCGCTTCGTGGTGGAGCCGCACATCCGCTTCGAAGGCCAGGTGGGGGAGCAGGCGACGCTCTTCTTCCTCGATCCCGCGGGCAATGCGCTGGAGTTCAAGGCCTTCGCCGACATGGGCCAGCTGTTCGCCACCTGAGCAGCGGCGGGTAAGGTCAGGCGGCGTCGGCTGGCTGTGCTAGGTGACGGGATTGGCGGACGGGGCGCGGTAGACGATGACGGCGGAACCTGCGGCTGCACCCGGCGCCAAACCGCTCCACGCCGATCATGCGCGCCAGGGCGGCCCGCTGCCGCTGATGACGCTCGGCGCGCTCGGCATCGTGTTCGGCGACCTGGGCACCAGTCCGCTCTACACGCTCCAGACCATCATCCAGGCCAACGGAGCCAAGATGGACGCCGCGGCGGCGATCGGGGTGCTGTC
>CAXTRP010000337.1:0-4065 GCA_964246615.1 uncultured Caulobacteraceae bacterium
TGATCTTCGGCATCTACTCCGGCGGCGTTTACCTGACGCCGATACTTGGCGGCTACATCGCCGATCGGGTGCTGGGCCGCACCCGCACGGTGGTGATCGGCGCGCTGCTGCTGATGCTCGGCCATTTCCTGATGGCGTTCGAGCAGCCGTTCCTGCTGGCGCTGACCTGCCTCGTGCTGGGGGTCGGCTGCTTCAAGGGCAACATCGCCACCCAGGTGGGAGAGCTGTACGCGCCGGGCGACCTGCGCCGGGCCGACGCCTTCCAGATCTATGTGATCGGTATCAGCTGCGCGGCCATGGTGGCGCCCCTGGTCTGCGGAACGCTTGGCCAGGAGGTGGCCTGGCACTGGGGGTTCGGGGCGGCCGGCGTGGGCATGCTGGCGAGCCTTGCGGTCTATCTCTACGGCCAGCGCTGGAATCCTGAGGAGCACCAGCCCCGCCGCACGGCGGCCTCGACGCCACGGCGCAGGCTGGCGCCTGGCGAGGGCAAGACCATCGCGGTGCTGCTGGCGCTTCTGCCCGCGCTCACCCTGTCGCTGATCGGCAACGAGCAGATGTTCAACACCTATCTGGTCTGGGGCGAGAGCCACTACGACCTGAACCAGATGGGTTTCCACATGCCGGTCACCTGGCTGCTGTCGCTGACCTCGGTGATGGCCATCGGGTGCATGTCGGGCGCTGTGGTGTTCTGGCGCTGGTGGGCGAGGCGGCACGGCGAGGTCAACGAGATCAACAAGCTGGTGGTGGGTTGCCTGATCTCGGCCACCGCGCCGCTGCTGCTGGCCTTCCTCAGCGCCCAGGAGGGCGCCACCGGCCACAAGATCAACCTGGCCTGGACGCTCGTCTTCCACTTCTTGAATGAGTTCGGCATCGCCAATGTGGCGCCGGTAGGCCTGGCCCTGTTCACCCGCGTTTCGCCCAGGGCCGTGGGCGGGCTGATGGTGGGCGTCTACTACCTGCACATGTTCGCCTCCAACATGCTGGTTGGATGGCTGGGAGCCCTGCTGGAGCGGATGAGCGCGGTGGACTTCTGGCTGCTGCACGCCGGGCTGGTGGCGGGCGGGGCGGCGGCCCTGCTACTGTTCAGCTTCGCCTTTGGCCGCCTCTTGAAGCCCATGGTGGATGCGGAGCTCGGGGATGGCCGCCGGGCGCGCGCGCCAGCAATGAACGATCCGTTGTCCGGCTCGCCCATTCCCGCCGCATGAAGCGTCTGCTCGTCGCCGCCCGGGCAAGCCCTGACACCTGGGCCGCCCTGTTCCGGAAGGAGCTTCCGAACCACGAGGTGCTCGTCCAGCCGCCGAACCAGGGCGAGGTCGCCTATGTGGTGGTCGGCAAGCCGGAGCCCGGGTTTATCGGCGGCCTCGCCGGGCTCGAGGTAGTCTTGAGCCTGAACGCGGGCGTGGAGCACCTGCTCGCCTCGGGCGAGGTCCCCGCCAGCCTGCCCATCGTGCGCATGGTCGACCCCGGCCTGGTGGAAGGCATGGTGGAGTGGGTGACGGCGCAGGCCCTGGCCTGGCACCGCAACCTGTTCGCCTACCGCGACGCCCAGCTCCAGGGCGTCTGGAAGCAGCGACCGGAGACGCTGGCGCGGGAGCGCAGCGTGGCTGTGCTCGGGGCCGGCGCCCTGGGCGGTCCGGTGGCCGCCTGTCTCGCCGCCATCGGCTTTCGCGTCCGGACGTGGAGCCGCAGGCAAAGCCAGCTGATGGGCGTCGCGAGCTTCTGCGGGCCTGAGGGCTTCGGTCCGTGTCTGCAGGGCGCCGACATCCTGGTCAACCTGCTGCCGGCTACCGACCAGACCCGCGACCTCATCGACGCGGCGGCCCTGGCGCACCTCGCCCCCGGCGCCTTCTTCATCAACGCGGGACGCGGCGCCGCCATCGTGGACGCCGACCTGCTGGCGGCGCTGGACACGGGTCAGCTCAGCAGCGTGGCTCTGGACGTGTTCCGCCAGGAGCCGCTACCCGCCGAGCACCCCTTCTGGCGCCACCCGGGCGTCATCGTTTCCCCCCACGTGGCCGCTCCGACCCACGCCCGCACCGCCGCCGCAGTGATGGCCGAAACGGTGCGCCGCCATGAGCGCGGGGAGCCCCTGCTCCACCTCGTGGACCGCGCCCGGGGATACTGAGCGCGTGACCCCCGCTAACGCGCCTACCCGCCGTGCGGTCGCGGGCGGCTGTCTCGCAGCCGCCACCCTCTCCGCCTGCTCCACAGGCGGGCGGGAACGACGGCCCAACACCCTGGTCGTCGGCCTGCCCTACGACGTGGACACCCTGAACGTCTACGCCACGGGCTTCCTCGGCGACGTGCAGGCGGCGGTGGTGGAGGGGCTGGTGGCTCCCGACGAGCGCGCCCGCTACGTGCCCGTTCTGGCGACGAGCGTTCCCACCCTGCAGAACGGCGGCATCGTGCTGACCGAAGGCGGCAGGGCCATGACGGTGACCTACCGCCTGCGCCCCGGGGTGCTCTGGCACGACGGCGCGCCGTTCACCGCCGCCGACGTGGCCTTCACCTGGCGCGCGGTGAACAACCCCGCCTTCCTGGCGGAGTCCAAGCAGGGCGCCGCCGACATCCTCGCCATCGATACGCCCGACCCGCTCACCGTCGTCTGCCACTACAAGAAGGTCGCGCCGGACTTCGCCTCCACCCTGTTCACCTTCGGCATCCTGCCCCGCCATCTGCTCGACGGCGCGGACCTGAACACCGCGCCTTACAACGACCGGCCCATCGGCACCGGCCCCTTTGTGGTCAAGGCGTTCGAGCGCGGGCAGTACGTGCTGACCGAGCGCAATCCCCACTATTGGCGCCGCGACGCCCATGGCGTGCAGCTGCCCTACCTGGATCGGCTGATCTTCAAGATCATCCCCAACTCAAACACGCTGCTGACCCAGCTGCGGTCGGGCGAACTCGACCTGGTGGTGCAGACGCCCTACGACCAGGCCAAGCAGATGCGCGGGACCTCCGCCATCGTGCTGCAGAGCGAGCCGCTGCTGTCCTGGAAGCACCTGGACTTCAACTTCCGCAACCCGGCGCTTCGCGACCTCGCCGTGCGCCGGGCCATGGCCTACGCCATCGACCGACGGAGCCTGGTCCGGGCTGAAGGCGGCTTTCCTGCGCCCATCAAGTCGGTGGTCGTGCCGATCTTCCCCTTCTACGACCCGGCGACGCCGGAGCATCCCTACGACCCGGGCCGAGCCGCGACCCTGCTGGAGGCGGCTGGCTACCGCACGGGCTCCGATGGCGTGCGCGCCCGCGACGGCCGCCGCCTTTCCTTCCGCTTCATCGTGCAGGCGGGGCGCGGCGACGACGAGCTGGCCCAGCAGGTGATCATCGCCCAGCTGAAGGCCATCGGCGTGGAGGCGCAGGCGGACAACAAGATGGGCGTCGCGTTCCGCCAGGCCCGCTACAAGGGCGACTACGACCTGATGTACGCCACCTGGGTGACCGGCGCGACCCCAGCCTACAGCGAGTTCTTCGCGAGCCACGGAGCGCTGAACAGCCAAGCCTACAGCAACCCGGTGCTGGACGCCCTGTTCGCCCGGATGGAAGCTACCTTGGACCCGGCCGAGTACAAGCGCTCCGTTTTCCAGATGCAGCGCATCCTGGCCGAAGACGTGGCCACCGTGCCGCTGATCACCAACGTCGCGGTTATCGCCCGACGCAGGGCGCTGGAGGGCTTCATTCCCAACCCGACCAACATGACCCCGTTTCTCACCGCCGGCTACTGGCGGATGGCGGCGTGAGATGACCAGGCTGGCGAGCCGGCTGGCCGGCGTCATCCCTCTGCTGCTGGGCATCTCGCTGGTGCTGTTCGCCGTGATCCACCTGGCGCCCGGCGGCCCGCTGGACGTCTACGCCGACAACCCGTCGGTGACGCCGGCGGCGCTAGCCGCGATCTCCAAGGCCTACGGGCTCGATCGCCCCGTGCCGATCCAGTACCTGCTGTGGCTGAAGTCCATGCTCACCGGCCACTGGGGTTATTCGATCCGCACGGGTCGGCCGGTGCTGGTGGAGATCGTCGAGCGGCTCGGCCCGCAGATGGTCCCCCTGCGCGGCCATGGCTACGAC
>CAXTRP010000338.1:0-3765 GCA_964246615.1 uncultured Caulobacteraceae bacterium
CCTACAAGGCTGAAGCGTGCATGTAGGTTGCCAAGGCGCAAGCGGCCATGGGGCACAGCCGTTCGGCGCGAACAGGGCCGTCTTGAGGCTCAACCGTGGCGGGTCGGACGGTCCTATGTGCGCTCGGGAGCGAGCGCGGCGAGGCGCGCCTCCTCAGCGGCGTCGAGAGGCGCCTCGGACGTAGCCCGACCGCCGCCGTCCCGCCGCAACACGAGCACCAGCCCTCCGCCGGCGACGATGGCGAACGGCGTCAGCCACAGCAGCGCGTTGGCCGCCGAGAACGCAGGCTTCAGCAGCACGAACTCACCGTATCGCTTGACCAGGAAGGCTTCGATGTCGGCGTCGGATCGGCCGGCGGCGACCTGCTGACGCACCAGCGCGCGAAGGTCGCCCGCCAGCGGCGCCTCGCTGTCGTCGATGGACTCGTTCTGGCACACCAGACAGCGGACCTGGCGGAACAGCCCCCGGGCATGCGCCTCCTGCGCCGGGTTACGCAGCGCGTCTGCAGGGTCGCCGGAGGTCGCGGCGATGCAGAGGAAGGCCGCGAGGCAAACGCCTATGAGCCCTGCCCCATCGAGGGGGAGGGAGAAGACCTTGAGCTTTTTCACGCAGTCGCCGGATCGAGACGCAAGGGCGCGCCCGCCCGCCGCCCCGCCGCCAGCCGCAGCCGGCGGTCTGCGAGCGAGGCCGCGCCGCCCAGCGCCATCAGCACCGGCCCGAAGAAGATGAGCCGCGCCCAGGGATTGTAGAACACCCGCACCAGCCAAGCCGGACGCCCCGCCCCGTCGCGCTGGTCGCCCAGCACCACGTAGAGATCGCTGGCGCCCTGGCGGCGGATAGCGACTTTGGAGGTGGTCTGGCGTCGGTCGGGGTAGAAGCGGCGCTCCGGCGCGACGGTGAAGGCGGCCCCGTGCTGCGGCTGCACCCGGATGGCGGCGCGCTCCGCGGTGAAGTTCGGCCCCTGCACGGGCGTGACGGACTGCAAGGTCAGGGTGTAGCCGCCCGAGGTCGTGGACTGGCCGAGGTTCAGCGCCCGGGCCGCCTCGACCCGCCAGGCCAGCTCGCAACTGGCGCCCAGCACGAACACGCCCAGTCCCACATGCGCCAGGGTCATGCCCCAGGCGCCGAGCGGCAAGGCGCGCAGCCGCCGCACCGCCTCCGCCGGGCCGGTGTCGCCGAGCCGCACCCGCTGCACGATCTCGCTTAGCGCGCCCACGATCAGCCAGGCCCCAAGCGACAGGCCCAGCACCGCGAACCCCTTGTGGGGGACCAACAGCAGCAGCCCGAACACCCCCGCCGCCACAGCCGCGATCCCCGCCAGCCACAGCCGGCCGAGCGCGGGGGACAGCTCGCCCCGCTTCCAGGCCAGCAGCGGCCCAAGCGGCAGGATCAGCAGGCAGGCGAACATCAGCGGGCCAAAGGTCAGGGCGAAGTATGGCCCACCCACCGAGATCGCCTCCCCCGCCTGGCGGATCAGCGGGTACAGCGTGCCCAGCGCCACCGTCACGGTGGCTGCGGCCAGGAACAGGTTGTTCAGCACCAGCGCGCCCTCCCGGCTCACCCTGGCGAACAGCCCGCCGGGAGCCAGTCCCGGCGCGCGCCAGGCGAACAGGGTGAACCCCGTCCCGGCCGCCAGCCCCAGGATGGTCAGCAGCAGCACGCCGCGCTTCGGATCGACCGCGAACGCGTGCACCGAGGTGAGCACGCCCGAACGCACCAGGAAGGCGCCCAGCATGGAGAAGGTGAACGCCGATAGCGCCAGGAAGACCGTCCAGCCGGTGAGCGCGCCGCGCTTCTCCGTCACGATGGCGGAGTGGATCAGGGCCGTGCCGATCAGCCAGGGCATGAAGCTGGCGTTCTCCACCGGGTCCCAGAACCACCAGCCGCCCCAGCCCAGCTCGTAATAGGCCCAGAACGATCCCAGCGTGATGCCGATGGTGAGCAGACTCCAGGCCGCCAGCGCCCAGGGCCGCACCCAGCGCGCCCAGGCCGCGTCCACCCGACCCTCCACCAGCGCCGCCACTGCGAGGCTGAACACCACCGAAAAGCCGACATAGCCCGCGTAGAGGAACGGCGGGTGGATGGCCATGAAGGGGTCCTGAAGGATCGGGTTCAGCGACTCCCCCTGGATGGGCGCTGCGGCGAAGCGCAGGAACGGGTTGGATGCGAAGGCCGTGTAGCCGATGAACAGCACGCCCAGCGCCCCCTGGCTGGCCAGCGCCGTCGCCTTCAGCCCCGTGGGCAGGTTGCGGCCGAAGAGCGCGATGGCCGCGCCCATGCCGGTGAGCGCCAGGTTCCACAGCAGCATGGAGCCTTCGTGCGAGCCCCAGGTAGCGGTGATCCGATAGAACAGCGGCTGCTCGACGTTGGAATTGGCCTGGACGTTGGCGAGCGAGAAGTCGGAGGTGACGAACGCGGTCATCAGGGCGGCGAAGGCCAGGGCCATGGCCAGACACGCCGCCAGCGCCGCCCCCTCGCCTGCGCCGCGCAAGGTGGCGTCGTGCCGAGCGCGGCCGACGGCGCTGAGCCCCACCTGGGCCAGCGACATGGCCAGCGCCAGCACCAGGGCGAAGGCGCCGAGTTCGGCGGTCATCGCAGTCCCTCGGACACAGGTCCTGGGGTTGGCGGGGCGGCTGTGGCCTGCTGGCCGTCCGGGCGCCACTGGCCGGACTTCTTCAAGGCGTCGGCGACCTCCTTGGGCATGTAGCGCTCGTCGTGCTTGGCCAGCACCTCGCGCGCCTCGAACACGCCGTCGGGCCGGAACACGCCCTGGGTCACCACGCCCTGACCCTCGCGGAACAGGTCGGGCAGGTCGCCGCGGTAGACCACCCGGTCGGCGCTCAGGCGGTCGGTGACGCCGAAGCGCACCTCGCCGTCAGACAGCTTCTGCACGCTGCCGAGCTCGACCAAGCCCCCCAGGCGGACCAGCCGTCCGGCAGGCACGTGCTTGGCCGCAGCCTGGGCCGGGCTGTAGAAGAACACCGCCGCATCGCCCATGGCGTACAGCGACAACCCGACCGCACACCCAAGGATCGGCGCGGCGCAGGCGACGGCGGTCAGGCGGCGTCGCGCCTTCCGCGATTTCGGCAACAGGCCCATGGCCCGCAACATAGCGGGTGGGGATTAAATCTTGAAGCGCGGCGTGATCGCCTCACCGCCGTCCGTCCACCAGCTGCAGGCCCCAGCCGAGCTTCACGTCGGCGCCCTGGCCGGTGAACCAGGCGCGCCAGAAGTCGCGCTGGGCGGGCGTCTGCAGCGCGGCAATTTCAGGGCGGCGGACGTAGTGGATACGCACCGACACGCCATGCAGATCGCGGGTGAGTTCGGAGCGGACCGCAGCGCTAGGGTCCAGGCCCGAGCCCTGCCCCTGATACTCCGACACGCTGCGGCTGTTCTGGGCCATGTCGGAGACCAGGACCAGCCGGCGGGTGCGGGTGGTCTGGCCGAAGTCCGGTGCGTCCACCGCGCTGTCCACCGCCTCGATGATCGGGGATCGCGGCGCGCTCGGCACGTCGTGCAGCGCGTTCAGGTAGCTGTTCAACGCATCGCCCACGGTGCGCTTGAACGTCGCCTCGATCATGTCGGGGTTGGACGCGACCCCCAGCACCTCCGCACCCCGCCGCAGCCGGCAGCGGGAGAAGCTGTCGCCTGCATCGTCCGGGTCGGCGCGGACGCCCCGCACCGTCAGCTCGCCATACGGCCGCAGGCGCTGGTACTCCGCCAGGATCAGCGCCTTGACGTAGGCGATCTGGTGGAGGTTGAGCG
>CAXTRP010000338.1:3775-4059 GCA_964246615.1 uncultured Caulobacteraceae bacterium
CCGCTTGGCCGACGATGCAGCCGGTGTCGGGATCGGTCGGCGGGCTGCGGTTCAGGACGGCGAGCGCGCCGACGCCGATCACCGCGACGGCGGACACCGCAAGGATCGCCCCGGCGCGCCGGGTCTGGGTCCGGCGACGGACCTCGGAAGGGCGCAGCCGACGCGTGGGCGCGCGCCCGGCAACCCGGCGGCGGTCACGGGCCACCCACGCGCTCCAGCGGTCCAAAGGCGTCCGAGTCGTCGGCCCCCAACCCGGCCTCCGGCCCGACGTCCCCCACGGGGGG
>CAXTRP010000339.1:0-4055 GCA_964246615.1 uncultured Caulobacteraceae bacterium
CATGCGGCGAGCCTGAGCGATCTGGCCGTCTTGCAGGCCTATGCACAGACGCTGGAACCTTCGCTGTGGCTCGTCCGCGCCGCGTCCGGCGATGCGCCCGAAAGCGAACTGGCGGTCGGCGCCCTGGTGGCGCGTACCGCCCTGAGCGAGCGGCTATCGCGAGTGGCGCGCCGGCTGAAGGCCGAGGACGTGCTCATCCGGGCGAGCGGCGTGCTCGTCGGCCAGGAGGCGCGGCTGCAAATGCTGCACGCCCTTCGCATAGCGCTGATCCAAACAAGCGATCGGCTGGTCGTGAACATTCCAGACTTCAATCCCCGCGGCGATGTCACCCTGGCCGCCATCCAGGAGCGCCTGGTGCGGCTGGACGTGCCCGCGACCGTGGAGATGCTGGGGGAGATCTTCCCCCAGCGCGCCGAGCCGCCATCCGATGCAGATTTCGGTGAACCCTCCACCTATGCCGCGACGGGAACGGCGGGCTACGTGCGCGAAAACGTCGAGATCTTGAAGCCTCTGCGCAGGCTTTTTGCGCTGATGCTGCAGATCAGCAGCGCCATCACGCACGAGGCGGGCGCCTGCGGTTGAGGAACACGCGGCCGGACCAAGCGTTGCAGCAAATTCCAACATCAAGGGGCTGAGGAAAAAATGCTTAGGTGGGCCATCATTTTCGCCATCGTGGCGGTGATCGCAGGTGCGCTGGGCTTTGGCGGCATCGCCGGCGCGGCGGCTGGCATCGCGAAGATCCTGTTCATCCTGTTTGTTATCGTATGCGTTGTCTTCCTGATCCTCGGCTTCACCATCGCCAAGAAGGTCTGATCGTCCTTCGAGTGAAGACAATTTAAGAGTACAGGGCTGGTTCGGAAGCTTATCAGGCTTCATCGAACCAGCCTTTTCTACTGGAATACACCGGCTGCGGCCTTACAGGCGGCTTATTGCGGCGGTGAAGAGGAGGGTCCGCCAAGCCTCCACGCTGCGACAGTTGCAAGTGCGGCGGCCGGAACGAAGGCGCCCACGAGCATCGGGGCGGCTCGGGCCGCCGTCACCGCGCTGAACCCGCCGGAAAACCCCATCAGGTTGGCTATCACGCCCGATGCAGCGGCGCCGAGAGCGCTTCCAAGCATCTGGGTTGTGGGGATCGCTGCAGACCCGATGGCTCCCTCGCCGTCAGGAAGCGCGGCCAGCACGTTCTGGGAAACGAAGGACCAGCACAGTCCAAATCCGCTTCCCATGACGGTCGCGCTGACACAGACAGGCCAGACACCTGTGCGAGACAAGGTCAGGGCGCAGCTTGCCAGGCCGGCGGTCGCGACGCAGGCGCCGGCACGGATGAAGCCACCTTGCAGGTAGGCGGGAGCCCGGGCGACCATCAAGGCGGTGACGGTCCAGCCGGCGGCGTCGCTTGCGACGACGTAGCCAGCCTGAAGCGGGCTCAATCCCAGTCGGGCCTGAAGGAGCGCCGCCGCATACACCGAAAACCCCGCCACCGAAGCCGAGAGCAGAAGCACGGTGGCGTAGCCCTGCGCCGGTCGAAGGCTGAGGTCGTCGGCGCCGACGGGGAGCAGACGACACCGCGCTTGACGGTCCAGCCTCAAAGTCAGTGCGAGCAGGCCGAGCCCGCCGATCACCATGGCGCCCGCCAGCACCGGGCGGCCCAGCACACCCGCAATAGCCACCAGAAGGACGGCGGTCGCCAGCACCAGGAGTTGAGCGCCCGGAAAGCCCTCCCGGCTCGGAGCCGTCGACCGCTCCGCGGGCGGCAGCGCCAGGGTCGCGATCGCAAAAGCCATGGCCTGCACCGCAAACAGCCAGAAGACGCCGCGCCAATGGTGCGCGCCGGCGAACAGGCCGCCCACCAGCGGTCCGAGCAGCGTCGCCACGCCCCAGACGGCGGACAAGGCGGCGAAAACGCTCGACCACAAACGGGACTCGAAGTGGGCCCGCACCGCTACATAGCAAAGCCCCACCAGGAAGCCCGCGCCTGCGCCCTGGATCAGCCGCCCAGCCAGGAACGGCCAGATCGATCCCGCCAAAGCGCTCGCTCCGCAACCGACAGCATAGAGCAGTCCGCAGGCCGCAAGCGCCCGCCGAACGCCGAAGCGATCCGCCACTATGCCCGCCCCGGCTCCTGAAAGGATCGACCCCAGCAGGAAACCCGCCGTCGCCCATGCGAAGTAGGCGTACCCGCCGATCTCCCGCGCCACGCTCGGCATGATCGTGGCGGTGACCAGGGTGTCCACCGCGTTCAGCCATATGCCCAAACACAGCATCGCGAACATGAGCGCGCGACGTCCTTGGAGGAGTTCGCTCCAACGCGCCGGAGGATCGACAGCCGGCGAGGGTAGGGTCATTGCAGCGCTTGTAGTGAACCGGCCCGAGATCGGATACTCCAAGCCTCGGGTGAAGCCTGTAGATCGACGGCGGCTCTAAGCGATGCACCTGCCGGCCACGGACGCACCGGCGTACGGTCATTCCTAGGCAGGCGAGCGGGAGCGGCGAGGGTTGCAGCGTAGTCTTCTCGATCGACGCGCTGTTCTGGCCGGCGCCGCGGGGCTCGCCCTTGCCGGCGTCCGCGGGGCTCGCGCCCAGGCTTCCCTGTATCAGGCTCCAATGTATGACGAGCCTGGGTTGCACGACCTGACCCCGGAGTTCTGGCGCTTCTACGACGCCGACCCTCCAGGCGTTTCGCAACCTGGCCAGCGGGTGGAGGCGCTGCTGGAGCCGGTTTTCACGGCGAACGCCGACATCTACCGCTCGGCCGGCTTTGGACCCAAGGCGGCGCACGGCGCGATCGACCCGGATGCGGTGACAGCCTGGCTGAACGCGTTCGACCCCGTGGCGCCGGCGGCCAGACGGGTGTCGGAGTCCTTTCCTTCCGCCTGGCGGGAGCACGGCGCGCGGTTCTCGACGCAGTTTCCCAAGGCCGAGCATGTGGCGCGCGTCTACGTGCTCGTTTCCCTCTTCGCGTTCGATCTGGAGGATCATAGCCGACACGGCCGGCCCTGCCTGTTCGTCGGCGTAGATGGCGTGGCCAAGCTGGACGGACCGGACGCTGATCTCGCCGTGCTGCTCGACCAGCATGGCTTCAAGCGCTACCAGGCTCAGGTGAACCCGAGCCTGTGGCCGCACGGGGAACCGCCGCTGTGGGACTGCATCTGGCGCGACGGGTTGGCGAGCTACGCCGCCGCCAAGCTGAACCCCGACGTCGGCCGGGCCGCCGTGTTGATGGACGCCGGCCTGTCGAGGCTGCCGCCGGAGCGGGTGCGCCAGCTCGCGGCCGCCCTCGCCCCGGCCCTGGAGACCACCGATCCCGCCCACCGCGCCCGCTTCCTGTCGCCTGAGGCCCACGGCGGCGACGTGACGGACCCAGGCGACATCGCCGCGCGGAGCGGCTATTTGCTGGGGTACCTTTTGGCCGAGCACGCCGGCCGCTCCCTGTCGCTGGACGCCCTGGCGCGACTGCCCGCTCCCAAGGCCCACGTGTTCGTCAAGCATCAGTTGAGTGTGATCGCCCATGGATGACGTCTTCTCGCCGCCCGCGAGGCCCGACGCCCCCGCCGCCGACAAGCGCCCGCTGCGCATCGAGCAGCTCGGACAGGTGCGGGTGGACGACTACGCCTGGCTGAAGGACGACGCCTGGCAGAAGGTCATGCGCGATCCCGGCCTGCTGCGCCCCGACGTGCGGGCGCACCTGGAGGCGGAGAACGCCTATACCGCAGCCCAGCTCGCCCCGACCGAAGAGCTGCAGGCCGAGCTGTTCGCCGAGATGCGCGGCCGCATCAAGGAGGACGATAGCTCCGTCCCCTCCCCCGACGGCGATTACGACTACTACGCCCGCTACCAGACCGGCGCCCAGCACCCGATCTATGCACGCAGGCTCCGCGAGCCCGACGCCCCCGAGCAGGTGCTGCTGGACGCCGACGCCGCGGGGCGAGGCAAGGCCTTCTTCGACATCGGCGCGGCCGAGCACAGCGACGACCATGCCCTGTTCGCCTACGCCCTGGACGAGCAGGGATCGGAATTATTCCGCATCGAGGTGAAGGTCCTCGCCACGGGTGACC
>CAXTRP010000340.1:0-210 GCA_964246615.1 uncultured Caulobacteraceae bacterium
GATCGCGGTCCAGTCACCCGGCAGGATGAGCACAGCCCCGGCTTCACCCTCAAGCAGTTCGAAGTCGGCCTGCCGCCCCATTCCGTTCCTACCTGGCGCGCGGCGACGCCGTCCGCCCAGGCGGCCGCGCGCGTCTCAACGTGTTTTCAGCACCTTGAAGGCTGCAAAACCCGATCATCGCCGGGTTGGTCGGGGCACGCCAGCTTGTCC
>CAXTRP010000340.1:225-2716 GCA_964246615.1 uncultured Caulobacteraceae bacterium
AATCGACAACATCGCTCATATACGATCAGCGTCCGCTCCTAAACGCGCCTTCTACGGCTGCTGTGCTGGTCGCAATACTCTGGTGTTCACCAACCTTACGATCGCGACGCTGCAGGACTTTGCGAAGACCTCACTTCGGGTTTTCAATACGTATGATCTTAACATCGGTTGCTTCTGAAGCCTAACGGTCTGTTCGGGAACGCTTCCCGTGCCAAATCGTTCGCATATGTCACCTCTGTTCAACACCAGTGCAGGATGCAGGACCTTGCTCGACAAATCCCCGCGTTCACTCCCCTCGAACGTCGCCTCGTCCATCATCGCGCCGACGTTCTTCGGGCACCGGGGTGGCGATACGGTGATCTGCTTTTCCCACCTTCGCTGGAAGTTCGTGTTCCAGCGGCCCCAGCACCTCATGACCCGCTTTGCGCAGACCAGGCAGGTCATCGTGTTTGAGGAGCCCATGGCCGCCGCCGTCGGCGCAGGCGCAGGGCTGGAGATCTACGAGCAGGCAGGCGTGACGGTGGCGACGCCGCTCCTGCCCGCGGGGCTGACCCACGATGAAACGATGGCGACGGTGCGCGGGCTGCTCGATGGCCTGCTCGCCGAGCGCGCGATCGATAAGCCCATCGCCTGGTACTACACGCCCATGATGCTGGAGTTTTCCCGCCATGTGGCCGAGAGCGCCGCGGCGGTGGTCTACGATTGCATGGACGAGCTCTCGAACTTCAAGTTCGCGCCGGAGCGGCTGCGTCAGCTCGAGCGCGATCTGGTCGGCTTGGCGGACGTGGTCTTCACCGGCGGCTACAGCCTCTACGAGGCGAAGCGGGGCTGGCACGCTAACATACATCCCTTCCCCTCCAGCGTCGACCGGGCCCACTTCGCCAAGGCGCGCGCGCTCACCGTCGGCGACGATCCCGTGGACCAGGCCGCCCTGCCGCACCCACGGCTCGGCTTCTACGGGGTGATCGACGAGCGGATGGACCTGAAATTACTCGGCGAACTGGCCGACGCGCACCCGGAGTGGTCGGTCGTTATGGTGGGGCCTGTGGTGAAGGTCGACGCCGCCGATCTGCCCACGCGGGCCAACATCCATTACCTCGGCTCCAAGAGCTACGAAGAACTGCCGCTGTATCTGGCTGGCTGGGACGTGGCGCTCGCGCCCTTCGCCATCAACGAGTCCACGCGCTTCATCAGTCCGACCAAAACGCCCGAGTATCTGGCCGGCGGCAAGCCCGTGGTCTCCACGGCCATCGTGGACGTCAAGCGCCACTACGGTGAGCTCGAAGCGGTGTGCGTCGCCGACACCCACAAGGCTTTCATCGCCGGCTGCGAGAGCGCGCTGGCGTTGGCCTCGTCCAGGACCGGCAGCTGGCGCGAAGCGGTCGACGTCTCGTTGGCCGACCTTTCGTGGGACAATACCTACGCCCGCATGGCCGCGTTGGTGGATGAAGCCGTCGTGCGTCATTCCCAAGGTGCGGCGGTGCAGTCCAGCGTCGCCAAGAGCAACGCGGTCGACGCCGCCGTCACAGGCAAGACGTCCAACGCGGCTGTGGCGTCCCCTGCCGTGCTGCCCGCCGGTCGCAAGAGCCACTTCGATGCGCTGGTGGTGGGCGCAGGCTTTGCAGGGTCGGTGATCGCCGAGCGGCTGGCGGCAGGCTCCAACAAGCGCGTCCTGCTGATCGACCGTCGTCCCCACGTCGCCGGCAACGCCTTCGATGTGCATGACGAGGCTGGCGTGCTGATCCACCAGTACGGCCCGCACATTTTCCACACCAACTCCGACGAGATCGTGCGCCACCTGTCGCGCTTCACCGGCTGGCGCACCTACGAGCACCGGGTGCTGGCCAGCGTGGACGGCAAGCTGGTGCCCATCCCGATCAACCGCACCACGATCAACATGCTCTACGGCCTGAACCTCACCACCGACGAGCAGGCGGCCGACTTCCTGGCGTCACGCGCCGAGCCGGTGGCGCAAATCCGCACGTCGGAGGACGTGGTGGTCTCGGCCGTGGGCCGCGAGCTCTACGAGAAGTTCTTCCAGGGCTATACCCGCAAGCAGTGGGGGATCGATCCCTCGGGCCTGGACCGGTCTGTCACCTCGCGCGTGCCCACCCGCACAAACGTCGACGATCGCTACTTCAACGACAGTTTCCAGGCCATGCCGAAGCGTGGCTTCACCCACATGTTCGAGAACATGCTGGATCATAAGAACATCACCATCGAAACCCAGACCGAGTTCGACGAGGTCAAGGATCGCGTGCTGTACGACCAGCTGGTGTTTACCGGTCCGGTGGACGAGTTCTTCGACCATCGCTACGGCAAGCTCCCCTACCGCAGCCTGCAGTTCAAGCATGAGACCCACGATCGGGAGGAGTTCCAGCCCGTCGCCGTGGTCAACTATCCCCACCCGGACGTTCCTTACACTCGCATCAGCGAGTACAAGCACCTGACGGGTCAGAAGCATCCCAAGACGTCGATCACCTACGAGTAT
>CAXTRP010000340.1:2726-4044 GCA_964246615.1 uncultured Caulobacteraceae bacterium
CGAGCGCAGAAGGTGATCCCTACTATCCGATCCCCAACGCCGAAGCTCAGGCCCTGTACAAGAAGTACGAGGCCCTGACGGCGAGCCGTCCGGACGTGGCGTTTGTGGGACGCCTGGCCACCTATCGCTACTACAACATGGATCAGGTGGTCGGTCAGGCGCTCGCCACCTACCGCAAGGTTCTGGAAACACCCGCCACGGCGACGACTCGAGATATCAGCACCGCTGCACGAGCCTAAGTCGGCCTCTCGCTTCCGTCCTCGCTCATCGCCGCGGTGCGGAGATGAGCAGGCGGAATGTCGGGCGACGGCAGGCTACGGATCGTCGTCCAGCCTGAACGCTGTGCTTTCCTTGACAGCCGGGCTTTCGTCTGGGAAAGAACGTTCCGGCAAAACCGCCTCTGCGCCCTTTCGGAGCACGACCATGCCTGCGCGTGGCCTTCCGTCGAACGAATTCACCGTTCGGGCGCCTTCCTCCTATTATCCAGGCTTTCGATACGCCGGCTGAGCGATCGACCCAGGCGACTTCCAAGCCTCTCGATCCCGCCGGCGACCGCCTCCACACCGGAGCGGCCGACAGGCGTGTCTGCGCGACGCTCATCCGCGCGGCCCCATCCCTTCGAAAGCCCTACCATGACCATCTCGACCGCCGCCCCGGGCGATGACGCAACAGCGCCCGACCCCCTCTCCCATCACAGCCTGCAGGATCTGCGCGACGAGATCGACCGGATAGACGACACCCTGCTCGACCTGCTGCAAAACCGCATGGCGCTGGCCGGCCGCATCGGCGGGGTCAAGGCCAGCGGCCCCGTCAACGCCTTGAAGCTGCGCCCTGATCGGGAGGCGCGGGTGATCTCGCGCCTGCTGTCCCAGGCGCAGCCGGACTGCCGGCAGCTGGCGCTTGGCGTCTGGCGCGAGATCATGGCGGCGGGTCTGGCGCGCCAGGGCGAGCTGGAAATCCTGGTCTGGGGCGGCCCTGATCCGGCGCACGTGCTCGACAGCGCGCGGCGGCGCTTCGGCTCGTCGCCCCGCTACGTCGAGGTGGAGACGCCGGGCGAGGCGCTGGCCGGCGCGGCGTCACGCAATACGGTGGCGGTGCTGGCCATCGATCCGCGCACGGCGTGGTGGACCCGGCTGGCCGCCCAGCACCGGGACCTCTGGGTGTTCGACGCCATCGACGGGCCCAAGGGCGGCAAGGCGCCCGGCTGTCTGGCCGTGGCGCGGATCGATCCGGCCTCGCTTGCCGGCGGACGCACCTTCGTGATCTCGGCCGGCGGCGACGCCGGCGGCGGCGAACCCTCCCGCCGGCTGCTGGGCCT
>CAXTRP010000341.1:0-4043 GCA_964246615.1 uncultured Caulobacteraceae bacterium
TGAAGGCGATAGCCAAGGCGCTGACCCGCAGCGAAGAGTCGGTCAAGGATCGCGCCAAGGAAGACGGGCTGTCGATCGCCAAGCTGCATTGACCGACGCGCCCCCCTACGACGCGATCATCCTCGGCGCGGGCCAGTCCGGCGACCCCCTGGCTCAGCCGGCCACGACCCTCCACACCCGAAAGGCGCGGCCGAAGCGGCTGGCCAACGTTCGCCCAGCCACGCCCGTTGCAAAGGCTGCATCGGCGCTCGCCACCCCGCCGATCGCACCCACAGCCCTGTCGCCTACCAAGGCTGCGGCTGCTCAGTCGAACTCAGCTATTGCGGCGAAGGGTTAGCGCCGCGGGACGAACCGGCTTCCTCAAGGAAAGCGTGGGTTCAGGCCAGCGTCGCATCCAGGGTGATCTTTGCTGTGAGGAGCTTTGAGACGGGGCAGCCCGCCTTCGCCTTGGCGGCGATCTCCTGGAACTTGGCGTCGTCGATGCCCGGGATGGTGGCGCGAAGCGTCAGGTGCGAGGAGGTGATGGCGAAACTGTCACCATCCTTGTCCAGCGTGATCTCCGCCGAGGTCTCCATGCGATTCGCCGTTAGCCCGGCCTCGCTGAGCATCAGCGACAACGCCATGGTGAAGCAGGCGGCGTGCGCGGCGCCGATCAACTCTTCCGGATTGCTTCCAGGCTGGCCTTCAAAGCGGCTCGCAAAGCCGTACGGATAATCCTTCAGCGCGCCGGTCTTGGTGGAGATTGCGCCCTTGCCGTCCTTGATGCCGCCTTGCCAAACGGCGGAGCCTTGCGTCTTCATCGGATGATCCTTTGCAGAGCCTGTGGCCCAGCGGACCGAACCGATCCGACAGGATGCCGTTCCCGGTCGCCGGCTCTCCCGCGGCCAAAAAAAAAGCCCCGCCGAAGCGGGGCTGAAGTCATAGGGAGGAAACGCCCAGAAGGCGTAGGAACCATATGCTCCATCTGATCCCGTGCGTCAAGTTCTTTGGACTCTATCGTCCATCTTTTTTCGCACTGCGTCAGCGGGTGTGCGGTGCAGCATCTAAATCACCCTGCAGCACGCAGCCGGTCCAGCGCCCCCTGCAATATGTACGCGGCCGCAGCACGGTCCACGACCTCCGCCCGTCGCGCCCGGGTCATGTCCAGTTCCCCGATCAGCATACGGTTTACAGCCATGGTCGAGAGCCGCTCGTCCCAGAAGGCGATGGCGAGCGTTGGATCGAGCCGTAGCAGGTTGCGGGCGAAGGCGCGCACGGACTGGCAACGCGGTCCCTCGCCGCCATCCATGTTCAGGGGCAAACCAATCACCAAGGCTACAGAACCACGTGTCCGCATCAGGGCGAACAGCTCCTGCGCCTCCTCGGTAAACTTGCGCCGGCGGATCAGCGCCAGCGGGCTGGCGACGCTGCGCAGAACATCGCTCACTGCGACGCCGATGGTCTTCTCGCCGAGGTCGAGGCCTGTGAGGGCAGGGGGCGTGGGTGGAAGCTCGAGCAGATCGACGACGGCCATGGCCCTGCATAGCAAGCCGCAGCCGTGCGCGCAGCCGGCGCGGCCCTGAGGGCTCTTGACGCGCGAAGGCGAACGCCCTTGATCTGCCCGCTTGCGGCGGTCCGAACACGGGCCGGAGTCGTTTCCGAGGTCGAAGTCTCTTGAAGTCCGTCGGACGCTTCGCCGCGATCGCAGGAACCGTGGTGCTGAGCGCGGTGGCGGTCAGCGGGCTGGCGCTCGCCATCTACGCCGGCCTGCTGTTCCGCGGCCTGCCAGACGCCGCCGAGCTGGCCGAATACCGCCCGCCCACCTCCACCCGCGTCTACGCCTGGGACGGCACGCTGATCGCCCAGCTTGGCCAGGAGCGGCGCATCTTCACCCCCTACGACCAGATTCCCCCCCTGGTGATCCGGGCCTTCCTGGCGGCGGAGGACCACAAGTTCTTCGAGCATGGCGGGATCGACGTGGAGGGGCTGGGCCGCGCCATGAGCCGCGACGTGTTCCGCGCCGCCAACAAGCAGCGCCTGCAGGGCGGCTCCACCATCACCCAACAGGTGGCCAAGAACATCCTGTTGACCAACGAGCAGACCTTCGGCCGCAAGGTGAAGGAGGCGATCCTCGCCCAGCGTATAGAGCAGACCCTGCCCAAATCGCGTATTCTGGAGATCTATCTGAACCAGATCGCACTCGGTAACCGCTCCTTCGGCGTAGGCGCCGCGGCCTACAACTACTTCGGCAAGACGCTCGGCGAACTAAACCTGGCGCAGATCGCCTATCTGGCCGCCCTGCCCAAAGGTCCGGCCAACTACAACCCGATCACCCACAAGGCGGCCGCCATCGAGCGGCGCAACTGGATCCTGGGCCAATTGGCCTCGCTCGGCTGGGTGAACCGGACAGCCGCTCAGGCCGCGATGCAGGAGGACCTGGTCGTCCAGACCAAGCCCGAACGCACCCACTACCGCGACGCCGACTACTTCGTGGAGGAGGTGCGCCAGCGCGCCAAGGGCACCATCAGCAAGACCGCCGAGAACGACGGCCTGTATCTTCGCACCACGCTCGACTCCCGCCTGCAGACCGCTGCGCGCTCCGCCTTGATGAAGGGCCTGGAGACCTACGACCATCGCCACGGCTGGCGCGGGCCGTGGGGCCACATGGACATCTCGCCGGACTGGGCCAAGTCGGCTCAGGTCAAGCCACCGCCGGCCGAGCGGCGGGCCTGGGCGCCCGCCCAGATCGACAAGGTCGGCAACGGCGTAGCCGAGATCACCACCGCCAAGGGCGACACCGGCGCGATCATCGACGCCGATGTGGTCTGGGCCAACGCCGCCAAGACGCTCTTGCCGGGCGACCTCGTCTATGTGGAGCAGATCAATCCCGGCGGCCGGCTCTATAACCTGCGCCAGATTCCGGCCGTCAACGGCGCCCTGGTGGCCATCGAGCCGAAGTCCGGCCGGGTGCTGGCGCTGGTGGGCGGCTACAGCTTCTCGCTCTCCAACTTCAATCGGGCGACCCAGGCGGCGCGCCAGCCGGGCTCCTCGTTCAAGCCGTTCGTCTACGCCACAGCGCTCGAGAACGGCTTCACGCCGTCGTCGACGGTGCTCGATGCGCCCATCTACCTGAACGGGGGGGCCGGCAAGGTCTACAGCCCGGAGAACTACGAGCACACCTATTCGGGCCAGACGCCGCTCCGCAACGGCCTGGTCTATTCCAAGAACACCATGACCGTGCGGCTGGCCAAGGCCGTGGGCATGCACAAGATCGTGGCGGCGGCCGAGCGAGACGGGGTGGCCGACGACCTGCCGGCTTATCTGCCGATTGCGCTAGGCGCTGGCGAGGTGACGCCCTTCCGCCTCACCGCCGCCTATTCCGAATTCGCCAACGGCGGCAAACGCATCCAGCCTCACCTGATCGAGGTGGCCGAGGACCGGACGGGCCAAGTGGTCTGGAAGGCCGACCGGCGCGACTGCCCCCACTGCAGCGGACCCTACGACGGGGCTGAGAGCCCCCGCCTGCCGCCCGACGGGACCCAGGTGATGGACCCGATCACCGCCTACGCCATGACCCTGATGCTGCAGGGTGTGACCCAGGTCGGAACCGCCACCGATGTCGGCAAGGCCTTCGGCGGACGGCCGGTGGCGGGCAAGACCGGCACCACCAACAGCTACCGCAGCGCCTGGTTCGTCGGCTACACGCCTGATCTGGTGGTGGGCGTGTTCGTGGGCTTCGACGACGACCGCTCGCTCGGCGACAAGGAGACCGGCGACCACGCCGCCGCGCCCATCTTCATCAGCTTCATGCAGGACGCTCTGAAGGACGCACCCGTCCACGACTTCACCGCGCCTCCTAACGTCAAGATGGCCTGGACCCACGGCCATAAGGAGGCCTTCCGTCCCGGAACCGAGCCCAGGCCGCCGCCCCCCAGGGTCCCACGCACCGTCTTCCACGACGCGATCACCCCGCCGACCCCTTACGGGCAGGCTTTCCCGAACGCCACTTCCCCGGCTGGCGCCAGCCCGCCCAAGCCGCCGCCGAAGGATGTTCAGGGGTTGTA
>CAXTRP010000342.1:0-3975 GCA_964246615.1 uncultured Caulobacteraceae bacterium
GATGGCCACAGCCGTCGGTCCCTGGGCCACGCGGAGCAGCATGGCGAGCAGGAAGCCCAGCGCCAGCACCGGCAGCCCCGTGGCGCGCAGGCTGTCGGACACCGCGCCCCCGACGCCCGACGCCACCAGCACCTTAGCGAAGGCGCCGCCTGCGCCGGTGATCAGGATCACGATGGCAACCGGCGGCACGCCTGCGGCCACCACGTCGGAGACGGCCTGCAGGCTCCAGCCCCGGCGGACCCCCAGGCTCCAGCAGCACAGCAGCACAGCGATCAGCAGCGCCACGAACGGCGCGCCGAGCAGGCCCAGCGTCGCGCGCACCAGGCTGGACGGCGGCAGCAGCATGGCCGAGACGCTGGCCGACAGGATCAGCGCGATGGGCAGCAGGATCAGGCTCGCCACCAGGCCTGCGCCCGGCGGCGGCTGGGGCGGGCCGAGGTCGGGCTTCTCGCCCGCCGCCTCGTCCGCCTGCATCACCGGCGCCAGGGCGGGGGTGACGCCCCGGGAAAGCAGGCCCGCCAGCACGACGCCGAAGGCCGAGGTCGCCACGACCACCGGCAGCGACCAGATCACCAGCCGCCCGAGGTCGACGTGCAGCAACGCGGCCGCCGCCACTGCGCCGGGGTGCGGCGGCAGCATGGCGTGGACGCTGAGCAGCACGATGCACAGCGGCAGCGCCAGGCGGGGCAGGGCGGTTTTGGTCTCGCGCGCTACGCCCTGGGCCAGGGGCATCAGCATGACCACGCCCACTTCGAAGAACACCGGCACGCCCACCAGGAACCCGGCGAGCGCCAGGCCGATGGCCGCGCGCGCCTTGCCGAACCGCTCCACAAGCACGCCGGCCAGCCGGTCCGCGCCGCCCGACACGTCCACCATCCGCCCGATCATGGCGCCCAGCGCCACGATCAGGGCCACGTGGCCCAGCGTATCGCCTACGCCCTTCTCGATGAGCGCGGGGAGCGCCGGGGCCGGTATGCCGCCGGCGAGGCCCACGCCGACGCTGACCAGCAGCAGCGCCAGGAACGGCTGCATCCGCAGGCGCAGGATCAGCCCGAGCAGCGCCGCGACGCCGACGGCCCCGATGATGAGGGAGAGGTTGGCGTGGGAGAGGGTCACCGGACCCTCTTAGGGGAGCAGCCCGGTTGAGGGAACGCTGATCGCGCTCCCCGCTTCGCCGGAGAGGCGCCCTGGAGCCGTATGATCCTGCCTTAGCATCGTCGATAATTTCCGTCTTGCCCGGACTTGTTCCGGGCATCCAGAGCACCGCCTTCAACCGGCAAGCCGGCGCGCTCTGGCCCCCACAGGGACAAGCCCTGGGGAGACGGAACCAACGCGGTCCCGGCCAGCCTCATCTCGTCCTCATCGCAGCGCGCCCACGCGCTTCTGGCTGCCCCAGGTCTGGCGGCCGCTCAGGAACGTCGCCCAGCCCCAGGCGGCGCCGACGTGGCGCAGCAGCTGGAAGCTGAACGGCTCGACGAGGGAGGCGACGAAGGCGTGGGCCAGCGAGGTGGTGCGCCGCTCGCCCACCCAGCAGCGGTAGAGGTGGATCGCCCAGAGCTGGAAGGAGAAGTCCACCACGATCTTGGCCGCGATGACCGCGCTCACCGGCGCCAGGATCTGGAGCCGCCCCTCCACCGCATAGGTGCAGAGCAGGCCGAAGGCGGTGAGGCCGTAGAGCGGCTGCAGCGTGTCGATGGCCTTGACCGGCAGCATGGCCAGCCCGAGCGCGCCATAGCGGCGGTTGCCCACCATCTCGCGATACCAGTACTGGGTCTGGAGGAAACCGCCGAACCAGCGCCGCCGCTGGCGCAGGAAGGCCAGCGTGGTGCTGGGCGCCTCGGTCTTCGCCAGTGCGCCGCCGAGGACGCGGGTGGTCCAGCCCCGCCCGTTCTGGGCGCCGTAGCGCTTCAGGCGGTGGATCAGCTCGTAGTCCTCGACCAGGCAGTCGGGGTCGAAACCGCCGACCTCAAGCGCTGCGGTGCGCCTGAAGCCCGCAAAGGCGCCGGAGATCAGCAGCAGGCTGTCCAGCCGCATCCAGGCGTAGCGGGCCAGGAAGTTCCTAATGTACTCATAGGTCTGGAACCACTGGAACAGCCGCCCTGAGGCGGTGGGCGCGCACACGGGCGTCAGCACGCCGGTGGTGGCCACAAGCTTGGGCTCCGCCGCAAAGGCCTGGCGCACGGCGCGCACGGCGTCGGCCTGCAGCAAGGTGTCGGCGTCCACGGTCAGCACCACCTCGGTGTCGATGAGCGGCAGGGCCACGTTCATCGCCCGCGCCTTGCCGCCGCCGCCGAGCCGCAGCCAATGCACGCGCGGGTGCTCGGCGGCGATCCCGCCCAGCGCCGGCGTGGACAGACCGTAGAGCGCGTGCAGCACCTGGGCGGTGTCGTCGTCGGAGCCGTCGTCGGCGATCAGGATGCGGTCCGGCGGATCGGACTGGGTGAGCAGCGCCTGCAGCGTCACCGGCAGCACCAGCGCTTCGTTCTTCGCCGCCACGATCACGCCCACCGAGACCGGCGGCCCGTTCGCCGGCGCCATCGGAGCGGCCTTCAGCAGCGGCAGGGTCTGCCAGAAGGTGAAGACCAGCAGCAGGGTGTCGTAGGTCACGTAGACCAGGCCTGCCGACCAGACCCAGACCCCGTGCAGCCCGAACGGCGCCCCCAGCAGCGCGATCCATAGCACCAGCACCGCGGCGTGGATCGCCCGGCTCGCCAGCGGGGTGGGCGGGGGCGAGCGGCGCGGCGACTGCACGGCGAGCACCTCCGCCAGGCGCGTCTCGGCGAGGCTGGCCGAAGCCGAACGGGGTGAGGCGAGGCCGGCGACGTCCGCTGCCGCCGGTCGTAGGTTTGCCATGATGTTCCGACTACTCTAATCCATAGGCGCGATAGCACGCCCCAAGTTCGGGAGCCCAGCTTTCTTCTTCTGCGGACGCCAAGACATGCCGACGCTCTCCGCAAGCCAGCGTTACACCGGCATGGCCATGATCCTGCACTGGACTGTGGCGGTGCTTATCCTGGCCAACCTGATCTTGGTCTGGTTTGTCGACAAGTGGCCGCAGAGCTGGACACGGCCGGTCATAGACACCCACAAGTCGATCGGGATCACGGTGCTGGGCCTGGTTCTGCTTCGGCTGCTCTGGCGGGCAGCGCACCCGCCGCCGTCATTGCCCCGGGACTATCCGCGCTGGGAGCGATGGGCGGCGCATGGAGCGCACGCCTTGCTCTACGTCCTGATCCTGGCGATCCCGCTGTCGGGATGGCTGCACGACTCCGCCTGGGTGGGGGCGCCCAGCCATCCGCTCAAGCTGTTCTGGGTCGTGCCCTGGTTCCGGTTCAGCGCGCTCTCCAACCTCGATCCGGTGTTCAAGGAGCACGTGCACGACGTCTTCTTCGCCATCCACAAATGGCTGGCCTACGTCCTGTATGGCCTGTTCGCCCTGCACGTGGGAGCCGCGTTGAAACATCAGTGGATCGACAGGGAGCCGGAGCTGCAACGGATGCTGCCCGGCGGGTAGGGGGCCTAAATCGTTCCTTTTCCGTCTCCCCAGGTCTTGCCCCTGGGGTCCAGGGCGCGCCGCCATGCCGGTTTTAAGGCCGCGCTCTGGATGCCCGGAACAAGTCCGGGCGAGAGGGAAGCGAGGACGATGCTGAGGAGGATCATCCTCCGATAGCCGCATCGGATCGTGTTCAGTCCGGCAGCCGGTGACCCATCTTGTCGCGCTTGGTGGCGAGATAGCCGGCGTTGTGGGTGTTGGCGGGGATGACGAGCGGCACGTCCTCGCGCACCCGCACGCCGCAGCGCTCCAGCGCCTCGCTCTTCAAGGGGTTGTTGGTCAGCAGGCGTATGTCGTCGAGACCCAGCGCTGCGATGATCTGGGCGGCGACGCCGTAATCGCGCTCGTCCGGGGCGAAGCCGAGGGCGGCGTTGGCCTCCGCGGTGTCCATCCCCCGGTCCTGCAGGGCGTAGGCGGCGCCG
>CAXTRP010000343.1:0-3963 GCA_964246615.1 uncultured Caulobacteraceae bacterium
CCCTCGGCCACCGCCACCGCCGGCACGGTGAACATCGTCTCCAAGACGCCTCCCACCACCGCGGGCGTGATCGCCCAGGCGTCGGGCGGCTCCTACAACTTCCAGCGCATCTTCGCGGAGGCGGACAGCGGAACCGTGGGGCCGCTGGGCACCCGCGCCTACATCGCCTACAACTTCCAGGACTCCGACAAGTACCGCGGTTCCGGCACGCTGGAGCGGATGGGCGTGGACGGGGGCCTCTACCAGCCGCTGACCTGGTTCGGCTCAGACAGCTTCATGAAGGTGGCCGCCACCTATGTCGATGACCGGCCGGACTTCTACACCAGCTTCAACAGGAGCCAGCTGGCCCTCTACGGACCCAAGGCCGACTACAACACCCAGTTCTTCAACCCGACCGTCCGGCCTGGGGTCGCGGACCTCGTACCCACCCAGACGCAGAACGGCGCCACGGACTCCGGCTATTATCTGCTGCACCCCAACCCCACCGACGCAGGGTTCATCCGGGGCCAATCCTACATCAACCTGACCCATGGCTTCCACCTAACCTTCGACCCCTATTTTCAATACATCTTCGCCAACGGCGGCGGTTCGCAGAGCGTCTTTGAAAACGATCCGCGGCTGATCGGCACAAAGGTCGGCGGGAGGGGCGTGGACCTGAACGGCGATGGGGACCTCAAGGACCAGGTGCTGCTCTACGCGCCCAGCGACACCAAGACCCACCGCGGCGGTGTCAACACCTCGCTGCTGTGGGACCCCGACCAACACAACCACTTCCAGATGACCTACACCCTGGACTATGGCCGCCATCGCCAGACTGCGCCGGAGAGCTACATCTACGGCGGCGTGCCGGCCAACGTCTTCGGCGGCACCGACGGCTATGGCCCGACCATCCGCAGCGACGACGGCACGCCCCTGCGTAACCGTGACCGCTACTCGATCGCCACCCTGAACCAGTTCGCGTTCAACTATATCGGCAAGTACCTGAACGATAACCTGCATGTGAACCTGGGCGTCCGCGACCCGTTCTTCATCCGGCACCTGAACCAGTACTGCTACACCTACAACGGTACGAGCGCCTACTGTAACGACGTGTCCCCGACTGCGGTGCAGACCCTGATCAACGCGGCGCAGGCCAACGGTGGCGCGGCGGAACCCGCCAACGTGGCGGCGATCGGCAAGCTTCTGGGCGTCACGCCGAGCTTCAACAAGGCCACCGACACGGTGAACCTGCGCACGCCCTTCACCCAGCGTTTCAGCTTCAACAAGCCGTTGCCCAACGTCGGCGCGACCTATCGGGTGCTCGATAAGAACCTGTTCTACATCACCTATGCGGAAAGCTTCTCGGCTCCCAAGACCGACGACCTGTACACCAGCGCCACCGAGCTGGTTAAGCCGCAGACGGCTGACGAGTACGGCGCAGGCTATCGCTACCAGGACGCCAGCTGGATCGGCTCGCTGAACTACTTCTACGAAGTCTACCGCAACCGCGTGCTGCAGTCGTTCGACCCCAACGATCCTACGACGAGCATCGACCGCAACATCGGCAAGGTCGACATTTACGGCATCGATGCGGAACTGGGTAAGCGGGTGTTCGACGGCCTGATCCTCTACGGATCGGCGTCGTGGGATCACAGCCGGGTGGTGGGCAACGAGGTCGGCGTTCTGAACGGCGCGACCTTTGCGGTCCCCACCGATGACAAGCAGTTGGTCGACACGCCGGAATACACCCTGGCCGGTCGCGTCCAATACGACTTCGGTCCTGCCGAGCTCGGTTTGCAGGGCAAGTACACGAGCTATCGCTACACCACCGACATCAACGACGACAAGACGCCTGGCTTTGCAGTGTTCGACTTCGATGCTCGGTACAAGTTGAACATCCTAGGCTACACCGGCTCATATATTCAGGTGAACGTGTCGAACATCTTCGACCGCTTCTATCTCGGCCGGATCAGCACGGCGGTGAACGCCAGCGGCTATGCGGGCGTCAACGGTGCGCAGATCGCCGCACCAACCGGAACACCCGGTCCGTACTTCTACATTGGCGCCCCACGATACGCGACGGTCACGTTGCGCGCCGCCTTCTAAGGCCTGCGCGCCTACCTTTCACAAAGGGCGGCCCTCGGGCCGCCCTTTCCCTTGCGCGGAGCGCGCCTTGACGGCGGGGCTGGCGGGCCGCAGTCAGGCGCCGCCGTCCCTTGAGCCCATATTGCGCCCATGAGCCTCGTCCAGCCCGCCGAATGGTCTCCCCACCGCGCCATGTGGCTGGGCTTCCCCAGCCATGAAGACCTGTGGGTCGACGACCTGGAAGCCGCCCAGGCCGAGGTGGCGGCCCTGGCGCTCGCCCTCGCCGGTCCGGGGGCCGAGCGGGTGCGGTTGCTGGTGCGTGGCGACGCTGCGGTGGGCGCGGCCTGTGCGCTGCTCGGCGAAAGTTCGGGCGTGGAGATCGTGCGCGCGCAGTTCGGCGACATATGGCTCCGCGACACCGGCCCCATCTTCGTCAAGCGAGGGGAGGAGACGGTGGCCTGCGCCTTCCGCTTCAACGGCTGGGGGGGCAAGTACGTGCTGGACGACGACGAACTGGTGGCCGAGCAGATCGCCGCCGCCGCCGGCTCGCCGCGGATGGAGCACGACTTCGTGTTGGAGGGCGGGGCCATCGACCCGGACGGCCTGGGCGCCCTGCTCACCACCCGCCAGTGCCTAACCAATCCCAATCGCAACCGTGGCTGGGTGAAGGCGAGTGCGGAGGCCGCGCTCGGCGAAGCGCTGGGCGCGCGGAAGATCGTGTGGCTGGGCGAGGGCCTCGCCAACGACCACACCGACGGTCACGTGGACAACCTCGCCCGCTTCGTGGCGCCGGGGGTGGTCGCCTGCCAGGTCGGATTCGGCCGCGACGATCCCAACACGGCGGCCTATGGCGAGGCCGCAGCCTGTCTGGCCAGCGCCAGCGACGCGCGCGGCGTGGAGCTGCAGGTCATGCGCCTGCCATCCCCCGGCCGCATCCTGAACGCCGACGGCGACGTGATCCCCGCCAGTCACATGAACTTCGTCATCGCCAACGAGGCGGTGATCATGCCGGTCTATGAGGATCGTGCGAGCCCGCTGGCGCTCGATGCGCTCGCCGCCATGTTCCCGGAGCGCGAGGTGATCGGGCTGTCGTCGCGGGCGCTGCTCACCGGCGGCGGTTCCTTCCACTGCATCACCCAGCAGGAGCCCGCCTGAGCCATGGCCCGCACCCTCACCCTGGCTGCGATCCAGACCGCCTACGGCCTGGACATGGCGGCCAACATCTCAGCCACCGTCGAGCTGGTGCGCGAGGCGGCGTCCAAGGGCGCGCAGGTCATCCTGCCGTCGGAGCTGTTCCAGGGGCCTTACTTCTGCGTCACCCAGGAGGAGCGCTGGTTCGCCACCGCCCATCCCTGGCGCGAGCATCCTTGCGTGACCGCGCTGGCGCCCCTGGCGGCGGAACTCGGCGTGGTGATCCCGATCTCCATCTTCGAGCGCGAGGGGCCGCACTACTACAACAGCCTGGTGGTGGCGGATGCGGACGGCGCCCTGCTCGGCGTCTACCGCAAGAGCCACATCCCCGACGGCCCGGGCTACCAGGAGAAGTACTATTTCCGCCCCGGCGACACAGGCTTCAAGGTCTGGGAGACGCGGTTCGGCAGGATCGGCACGGGCATCTGCTGGGACCAGTGGTACCCCGAGGCCGCCCGCGCCATGACCCTTATGGGCGCAGAGGTCCTGCTCTACCCCACCGCCATCGGCAGCGAACCCCACGACGCCAGCCTGGACACCCGCGACCCCTGGCGCCGCGTGATGCAGGGCCATGCGGTGGCCAACGTGATTCCCGTGGTCGCATCCAACCGCATCGGGACCGAGCCGGGGGGTGACGGCGGGCCTGGCCAGAGTTTCTACGGCTCCTCCTTCATCGCCGATCACCGGGGCGACCTGATTGCGGAGTTC